>JAYEKE010000107.1 GCA_034660915.1 Pseudomonadota bacterium | reverse complement strand
GCCGGGCTATGCCTTTGCCGGCAACTTTCGGGTTGGGATCTTCCATCCCAATGACAACCCGGCTGATGCCGGCAGCGATAATGGCTTCAGTACAGGGAGGCGTTCGGCCATGATGATTGCAGGGCTCCAGGGTGACATACATGGTTGCCTGCCGGGCCTGTTCTCCGGCTTCCCGTAAAGCAAAAATTTCCGCGTGGGGTTTGCCGGCCGCCGGATGAAATCCTTTGCCGACGATTTTATCTTCTTTGACTACCAGGGCCCCAACCATGGGATTGGGTGACGTCCGTCCTCTGCCCTTGCGGGCCAGTTTCAGGGCTAGCTTCAGATAGTTTTCATCCGCAGACAGGTGCTTCATTTTTAATTACCGTTCACCATTCCCTGGAGTTCCTGGATGAATTCATTAATATCTTTAAACTGTCGATAGACCGAAGCAAACCGGATATAGGCCACATCGTCCAGTTTTTTCAGTAACTGCATGATTTTTTCGCCGACAACCGAGCTGTCCACTTCCTTTTCCCCGCTTTCCTGCAATTCCTGTTCGATGGTATTGATGATTTTTTCGATTTCATCTATACCCACCGGCCTTTTTTCGCAGGCCTTTTTCAACCCCAGCTCAACTTTTTTCCGGGCATAGGTTTCCCGGCGGCCATCACGCTTGATAATCAGGGGCAGATTGATTTCGATCTTCTCAAAGGTGGTAAAACGTTTCCCGCAGGAAAGGCATTCCCGTCGACGGCGGATGGTAGACTGATCTTTTGAAAGTCGGGAGTCAATAACCTTGTCTTCCAGAAAACTGCAAAATGGGCATTTCATTGGCTGATCAGGGGGATATTGGCTTCTATAAGCATTTCTTCAGCCAGTTCATCCGGGTAGGTTTCACTGATATAGATTTTTTTGATGCCGGCATTGATCAACATTTTTGAACAGATAATACAGGGTTGGTTGGTGCAGTAAAGATCTGCTCCGTTTATGCAGACGCCATGGTATGCCGCCTGGATAATGGCGTTCTGCTCGGCATGGAGACCGCGGCACAGCTCATGCCGTTCTCCTGAAGGGATATTGCGCTCCGCTCTGATGCAGCCCCGTTCGAGACAGTGGGTAATGCCGGCCGGGGTCCCGTTATATCCAGTTGAGAGAATGCGATTGTCCTTGACGATCACGGCACCCACCTGGCGTCGTAAGCAGGTGGAACGAGTGGCTACCAGCCTGGCAATCTGAAAAAAATAGGTTTGCCAGTCCGGTCGTGATGGATGTTCAATGGCCATATTTTATTTCTTACATTGAGTGATTAGCCGTTAGCTGTTAATTTAATAATTACAGAATTATCAGTATGACAAACTTCATCTAGTTGGGTGCTAATTCTGGTTGAACAACCCCGTGAATTTTCCATGCTGAAACTGATAGCTGAATGCTTATGGCTGACATCTTAACCAGAAAGACGATTTCTGTAAATGGGGAAACAGTTACACAGTGCTCTTACCTCTTCTCTGATTTGCTGGATTTTCGTGGTGTTATCAGGGTTGTTAAGCACTGTAGCAATAAACCCGGCAACGGTTTCCATCTCCTTTTCCCCCATCCCCCGGGTTGATACCATCGGGGTGCCGATACGGATACCACTGGGGTCGGTGGGTGACCGTTGGTCAAAGGGGATGCCGTTTTTATTGACCGTAATTCCTGCTTCATCAAGGACTTCTTCCGCCCGCTTGCCCTTGACCGGCTGGGAAGTAAGATCAATGAGGAAGAGATGGTTGTCAGTGCCACCGGAAATGATGCTGAAATCCAGCTTCTGAAGCTCCTGGGCCAAGTGACGGGCATTGCTGACTGTTTGTTGCTGGATATGTTTGAAATCTTCACCCATGCTTTCCTGGAAGGATACCGCCTTGGCGGCAATCACATGCATTAATGGGCCTCCCTGGATACCGGGAAAAATAGCTTTGTCAATCCGGCTGCCATATTCCTTCTTGCAGAGTATCATGCCGCCCCGTGGTCCGCGAAGGGTTTTGTGGGTGGTGGTGGTAACAAAATCCGCGAATGGTAGCGGTGATGGATGAACCCCCGCGGCTACCAGGCCGGCAATGTGGGCCATATCAACCATCAGTATGGCGCCGACCCGATCAGCAATCTGCCGAAACCGGGGGAAATCAATTTCCCGGGAATAGGCGCTGGCCCCGGCGACAATAATTTTTGGTTGTTCGCGGGTGGCAATTTTCTCAATTTCATCATAGTCAAGATAATGATTTTCCCGGTTGACTCCATAGGATGTGGATTGGAAAAGTTTACCGGAAAAGCTTACCGGAGCTCCATGGGTCAGATGTCCACCATGAGCCAGGCTCATGCCCAGTATTTTATCCCCGGCATCCAGAACACTCAAGTAGACGGCCATATTAGCTGAGGAGCCCGAAAGAGGCTGGACGTTCACGTACTCGGCATGAAACAGATCCTTTGCCCGCTTGATGGCCAGCTGCTCGACCTGATCCACAAATTGGCAGCCACCATAATATCGCTTAAACGGGTATCCTTCCGCGTATTTATTGGTCAGAACACTTCCCTGAGCTTCCAGAACCGCCTGGCTGGCATAGTTTTCGGAAGCAATCATGATCAGCTTTTCTTCCTGTCGCCTGGTTTCATTCTCGATTAGTTGAAAAATATCGGGATCCGCGGCCGCCAGGTGGGGACTTGATGGGGTTTTATCCAGTTGTTTTACCCGCCTTTCATGGCGACCACCGGCAAAGGAAGTGGTTAACCAGGTTTTGCTGATTTTTATGGCTTCAGTGGCTTTGGTGACCCGGCCGCCAAGCACAAGGATGTTGGCATTATTATGTTCGCCGGCCATTTGGGCGGTGAATTGATCGGTTACCAGTGCCGCCCTGATCAGTGGGTTGCGGTTGGCGGCAATGGACATGCCAATGCCGGTGCCGCAGATGAGAATCCCCCGGGGATACTGGCCGCTGGCCATCATGTCGGCCAGACGGTAGGCATAAACCGGGTAATCAACGGAAGCTTCCGAGTCAGTTCCCAGGTCGGTTATGTCATAGGTGTCAGCAAGGGCGGCCTTTAATTGTTTTTTTAAGGCATAGCCGCCATGATCACTGGCAATCAGCAGGGGGGGAAGTGAACTTTGTTGCAACTTGGTAGTCATTATTGTTAATCCTGATAGCGGCTGAATGCCAGGCAGGCATTGGTGCCGCCAAAACCGAAAGAGTTTGAAATTGCCGCATCCAAGGTTATTTTCCGGGCCTGGTTGGGAACGTAATTCAGATCACACAGTTCATCCTGGTTTTCCAGGTTGATGGTTGGATGAACCATGCCGCGATTCAGGGAAAGAACTGTGATCGCGGCTTCCACCGCCCCGGTTCCCCCCAGCATGTGGCCGGTCATAGACTTGCTGGAACTGACCAGCAGCTTGTCCGCGTGGTTGGCGAAAACCTTTCTGATGGCCATGGTTTCATAAAGATCATTGAAATAGGTGGAAGTTCCGTGGGCATTGACATAACCATATGTTTCTTTGGGCAGTCCGGCATCATCTAAAGCCAGCTGGATTGCCCTGGCAGCACCTTCACCTTCAGGAGCCGGGGCGGCCACATGGAAAGCATCAGCGCTGGCTCCATAGCCGACTATCTCCGCCAGTATCGGTGCGCCTCGCCGGAGAGCAAATTCCAGTTCTTCCAGAATCAGGATGCCGGCGCCTTCCGCCATGATAAAACCGTCCCGATCCGCATCGAAAGGACGGCTGGCTTTTTCCGGCTGATCATTTCGGGTTGAGAGGGCCTTCATGGCATTAAAGCCAGCGACGCTCAAGGCGGTAACTGCCGATTCCGTTCCTCCGGCTACCATAATATCCGCATCCTGGCGCTGAATAACTTTAAATCCTTCTCCGATCGAATGGCTGCCGGTGGCGCAGGCGGTTACCACCGAAAGATTCGGACCTTTTGCATTGTGGCGGATGGAGATATTGCCCGGTGCCAGGTTGGAAATCATGCCGGGGATGAAAAACGGTGAAATGCGTCTGGGACCGCTCTTTTTCAGAATATCATGATTACGTTCAAGTAATTCCAGTCCCCCAAGGCCCGAGCCAACGGAAACCCCGGTTTTAGTGCTGAGTGAATCATCAATGGTTAATCCGGCCATTTCCATGGCCATATCGGTAGCTGCCAATCCATATTGGATAAAGGTTCCCACCCGTTTGGCATCTTTGGCAGCCATGAAATCAGTGGGTTCAAAATCAAGAACTTCCCCGGCAATTTTAGTTGCCAGGTTTTCAGCCTCAAATTTAGTGATCAAGCCGATGCCGCATTGACCGGCCATCAGCGCCTGCCAGTTCTTCTCAACCCCGGTTCCCAGTGGCGTAACCAATCCTACTCCGGTTATCACAACCCGTCTTTTCACGCGTTACCTCCATGCTTTTCAGGATATGAGCCTGAGTCAGCCAAAAAGAACTTTTTTGTAGTATTATTTGGGAAAATTGTAAAGAAAAAAAGACGTTCACCTGGAAGGAGAACGTCTTTTTATGACTTCAATAAAGTTGATTCCAGCCGCTGTTTATTCCGCCGGCAGGTGTTCGTTGATATAGTCAATGGCAGACTGAACGGTCCTGATTTTCTCCGCATCCTCATCGGGAATTTCAACGCCGTATTCTTCTTCAAAAGCCATGACCAACTCCACGGTATCCAGGGAATCAGCCCCCAGATCATCAATGAAAGATGCTTCGTTGGTAATCTCAGCAAGATCTTTAATTCCCAGCTGTTCAGCTATAATTTCTTTTACCTTCTGTTCAACCGACATGTTTTATTTCCTCCTGTTTTAAGTATCTTCTATTCCCAGTTGATTATGATTGAGTCTATGTGAACTGGCCATCAGGGCATCAGCAGGCCACCGTTGACCTGTAATACCTGGCCGGTGATATATGAAGCCAGAGGTGAAACCAGGAAGGCAACCGCATGGGCAATATCATCAACGGTTCCCAGACGCTGGGCTGGAATCAGACTCAGCATATCATTTTTAGCCTGGTCTGTCATCCCGGCGGTCATTTCTGTTTCAATATAACCGGGAGCGATAACGTTACTGGTGATCTGGCGGGAAGCCAGCTCCCTGGCAATGCTTTTACTGAAGCCGATTATTCCCGCCTTGGAGGCTGCATAATTGGCCTGTCCGGGGTTGCCCATCATTCCCACAACTGATGACAGAAATACCAGGCGGCCGAAACGTTTTCTGACCATTCCTTTTACTGCGGCTTTTGTGCAGTTGAAACAACCTTTCAGGTTGACTTCCATGACCTCATCCCATTCCTGTTCTTTCATCCGCAAAAGCAGGTTGTCCCGGGTAATACCGGCATTATTGATGAGGTAATCCAGCTTGTTTTCCTGCTCAATAATGGTGTCAATCAATTCTTTGGCCTGGTCCATGGACGAAATATCTGCCGGCAGAAAATGGACGGGGCCTTTGAGATTGCTCAATTCCTGTTCAACGCTTTTGCCCAGTTCCCGGCTGGTACCGCAGAAGTATACCTGGGTTCCCAGTGATGCCAGGGAAGCAACAATCGCCCGGCCAATGCCCCGGGTTCCCCCGGTGACCAAGGCTGTACGCCCGGAAAAATCAAAAGCTGAGGTTGTATCGTTCATCCGATAACTTCGGCCAGTTTTTTCAGATCGGCAACGTTTTCCACCGTATGGGTTTTAACCCGACGGTTAATGCGCTTCATCAGTCCTGACAGAACTCTTCCCGGGCCCACCTCAATGATGCGGGTAATTCCCTGGGCAATCATAAGGTTCATGGATTCTTCCCAGCGAACGGTGTTGCTGACTTGGCGAATCAGCAGATCACTGGTTTTATCGATGCTGTAATTAGTGTCGGCATCAACATTGGAGATGACAGGAATCTGCGGTTCGTTAACCTGGACGGCAGGAAATTTTTCTGCCAGCTTTCGGGCTGCCGGTTCCATCAGTGAACAGTGAAATGGAGCGCTGACCGGCAGTTTGACGGCCCGGCTGGCGCCTTCATTTTTGGCTTTTAAAGTGGCTTCATCTACTGCTTTGACATGACCGGAAATGACAACCTGCCCCGGGCAATTATAATTTGCCGGTTCAACGATCTTATCTCTGGCAGGGTTGGTTGTTTCTCTACAGATATTTTCCAGTTGTTCATTCTTCATTCCCAGGACTGCAGCCATAGTGCCAAAGCCTAAAGGGACAGCTGTCTGCATGAATTTCCCCCGGGCGCGGACCACCTGGACGGCGTCATAAAAAGAAATAACCCCGGCAGCTACCAGGGCCGAATATTCACCCAGGCTGTGACCTGCCAGGATAACCGGCTTGATGCCATACTCCTGCATCAGAACTTTCAGGGTTGCAATGCTGGAGGTGAGAATGGCCGGCTGGGTATTCTCGGTTTTATTCAGTTCTTCCCTGGGAGCTTTGAAACAAATATCTGCCAGATCCTGATTCAGCGAATCCCCCGCTTCCACGAAAACATCTTCTGCTACTTTAAATGTCTGGTAAAAATCCTTCCCCATGCCTACGTACTGCGATCCCTGGCCGGGAAACAGGAGAGCTACTTTTTCAGACTGCATGGTCATTGATCTCCTTCATAGCTTTGCCAGGACCAAAAGGCCCCGGATGAGCTATCTGGATGCAACTGTTTTTTGCTGACAGCTCACTGCCAGTAGTTGAAAGCGTTTATCTGCAAAAAACAGTTTCCAGAAAAACGCCTATTAGATACCCGCTTAAATAGATTTTGGCTTAAAAAGTCAAGGAAAAAATAAAAAAATTAAAACATTTTAATCAGATAGCCGTGTTTTTAGCGGGCAATTCGATCTCTAATCGGCATAAGGATGCCATATCTTTATAGCCGGATTTAGTTCCTTGAATTTATTGACTTGGGGTTTTTTGATCCAGTTACCAGCGGGCAATCATGGCTCCCCAGGTCAAACCGCCGCCAAAGGTGTCAAAGAGCAGCAGGTCATGGGGCTGGAGCAAACCTTTGCGGTTGGCTTCATCCAGGGCGATGGGGATGGAGGCGGAAGATGTATTGCCGTATTTATGGACATTGGTAAAGACTTTTTCCGGTGGCAAGCCGATGCGACTGGTTACTGCCTTGATAATTCTCATGTTGGCCTGATGAGGAATGAACAACTTGACCTCGTCCAGGCTGAAATTATTATGCTGAAGGGCTTCCAGGGCCACTTCCGACAGACAGCGGACCGCCACTTTGAACAGTTCATTGCCCTGCATGGAAATATAGTGCAGTTTGTCTTCCACTGACTGGTGGGTGGCAGGAACAGCTGAGCCGCCGCCGGGCACCATCAATAAGGGACCATACTGTCCATCCGCGTGCAGGTGGCTGGAAATAATACCCCGCTCTGATTTGTCCTCTGCCTGTAGCACCACCGCTCCGGCCCCGTCGCCGAAAAGGACACAAGTGGTTCGGTCCTGCCAGTTAACAATCCTGGATAATATTTCAGCGCCGACCACCAGGATGTTTTTTGCATTTTCACTCCGAATAATGCCATCCGCAACCGAAACCCCGTATAAAAAACCACTGCAGACTGCATTGACATCGAAGGCGGCGCAACCTCCGGCTCCCAATTTGTGCTGCAGAATGCAGGCAGTCGGTGGAAAAGGCATATCCGGAGTGACGGTGGCGACGATGATCATATCCAGCTCCGACGGTTTGATGCCGGCCATCTCAAGTGCCCGGCGGGCGGCGGTACAAGACATGTCAGAGGTCAGTTCATTGTCAGCGGCTATGCGCCGTTCACTGATCCCGGACCGGGCCACAATCCATTCATCAGAGGTGTCAACCAATTTTTCAATATCATGGTTGGTCCTGATAGTTTTCGGCAGATATGAGCCGGTGCCGGCAATCCTGGTCATCCTGGGGCTCATTATTCTTCCTCACCTTCTTCTTCACGGTCTTTACTGATAATTCTTTCCTTAAGCTGATTCCATATTTTTTTCCTGGGCAGCAGTTTCTGGATTTCCTTGTTGCGACCCATCTCGGCAACCAGGTGGTCATTGACCCGCTGCCTGGCAAATTCTGAGCTCAGCCGGATGGCATTTTTTATCGCCTTGCGGCATGAAGACCCGTGACAGATGAAACAGTTGCCGTTAACCCCCAACAGCGGGGCGCCACCATATTCCGTGTAATCTATCTTGGCTTTCAGCCGGCGCAGGGCATCCTTGCTTAACCAGGCACCCAGTTTACTTTTCAGGTTGGCTGAAAGCTCTTTTTTGAGAATTTCAGTCATGGCCAGGGCCAGACTTTCGCTGGTTTTGAGGACGATATTGCCGACAAAACCGTCACAGACAATGACATCAATATCGCCGGGGAAGATATCCCCCCCTTCGATGTAACCAACATAATTAAGTGAGCTTTTTTTCAGCAGGGCATCGGTTTCCCGGGTCAGTTCATTTCCTTTGGAGGATTCTTCCCCGTTGCTCAGCAAGCCAACCCTGGGGACTGACTTGCCAAGAATATAGGTGGCATAAACACTGCCCATAACCGCAAACTGTGCCAGGTGTAAAGGTTTGCAGTCGACATTACCGCCTACGTCCAAAATAACCGTTGAGCCTTTTACGGTGGGGAGATTGGTGACGATTGCCGGTCGGTCGACATTTTCCAGTTTTTTAAGGGTAAACATGGCCAGGGCCATGGCGGCGCCGGAATTGCCGGCAGATATAACTCCCCGGGCCCGGCCGTCACGAACCAGATCAATGGCAACCTTCAGGGATGAATTCTTTTTCCTTCTCAGGGCTTTTGATGGCGAATCATCCATGCCCACCACTTCGGAGGCATGCTGGATGTAGATGGGCAGGTTTTTTATCTGGTATTTTTTCAGCTCGTGTTCAATCCGTTCCCGGTATCCCACCAGGATGACATGGGTATTGTATTCCCGGGCTGCTTCTACGGCACCGGCAACAATTTCCTCCGGGGCGTTATCACCACCCATGGCATCTACGGCTATCTTCATGCGGTTACACTGTGTTGGGAATCAGGCATAAAAGTCTTTTTCTGGATTTCAGTGCCGGGCTTGCCTCCAAGGCAGGCTGGCGACTGGGAAAAGTTCCCGGCTTGCCGCCGGGATGCCTGGATATTGTCAGAAAAAAATGTATAACGACAATGCGTAAGGTAAGAAGGCAGTTTCCGTGGATATCCGGACACTGCTCATTTATTCATTGTTGCTGGCGACAATAACTTCCCCTTTGTAGGAACCGCAACTGGCACAGATCCGGTGGGGAATAGTTGGAGCCTGACAGTTAGGGCAAGTGGAATGAGCCGGTGCAGTCAGTGACTGGTGTGCCCGACGCTTCCTTTTTCTGGCTTTTGAGGTTTTTCTCTTTGGTACGGCCATGGAAATACTCCTGAATGTTTTTTTTAAAGTTGATGCTTTCGCTATGGAAGTTACAAGGAACCCCTAATTCTATTGCGCTTTGAGTGCAAGGGGAGACTAATAAAAAAAATGTTTAGAATTGTCAAGGAAAAAGCGTCTTTAGCGTATAATTATGCTCTTTCTTGATCTCAATCCATCCTCCAAAGCAGGCCCCAAGTTGAAATTGTAAAATTGCTGAAATTTCTTTTAAGTATATGAAAATAAAGATATATAGATAAGAAATAATTTCACAATATCATGAATATTTCCTAATAATTTACTTGACAATAGTGGTGAAAGTTATTAGTTGCAATCAGTACATCAGTAAAAGCTATCAGCGTTTTTGGCGCCTGGTAGTAGTTCTATAATAAATTTTACGCTTCTGGGGAAGGAGGTGAGCACCAGCGGGGTATATTTCTGTTAGCTGATAACGGAGAAGGTTTAACGAAGAATTTTAATAGGAGAGTGGTTATGAAAATGAGAAAAAATTGGTTATTGCTGGGTATGGGGATACTGGGGGTGCTGTTGCTGACAGTGGCTGCCTGTACTACCTTTACCAATCAGCGGGCCAGTGCCTTGAAACTGCCGGTGCCCGTGGAAGGGGCCCAGTATATCGGCGATGAAGCCTGTGCTGATTGCCATTATGAACTGGCGCCCAGGTTCAGTGCTACCATTCATGGCCGGATCATGGCGGCTGAAACGGCAATCGGCATGCAGGGATGTGAAACCTGTCACGGTCCGTCAAGTAAACACGCTGAAGAAGAAGATCCGGAAATGGTTATTTCCTTCAAAACATTGGATGCCGACCAGGCTTCCGCCGTCTGTCTCCGCTGTCACAGCGACGGTGGACAGATGGACTGGGCCGGTACCGCCCATCCGTTCAATGAAGTGGCCTGCACCACCTGCCACCAGGTTCATGATGCTCCGGTTATGCCGGCTTCTCTGAAAAAAGCCGAACCGGAACTCTGTTACCAGTGTCATCAACTGGAACGGGCTAAAATGTACTATCCTTCCCATCATCCGGTGAAGGAAGGCAAGATGGTCTGCAGCGACTGCCACGCCAATCATGGTTCCATGGTCAGTAACCTGAAGACCGATGAACGTCTCAATGATCTCTGCCTCAACTGCCATACCCGTTACCAGGGTCCGTTTGTTTTTGAACATGCTCCGGTCAGCGATGACTGTACCATCTGTCATGATCCTCACGGGACGGTAGCCAATAACCTTAAAATTCAGAATGAGCCTTTCCTCTGTCTGCAGTGCCATGAGCCCCATTTTCACTCTGGCAGGACGGCAAATCCATTTGCATTTGGAGATACGCTTGCCGCTCCAAGCGGTAGTGTTGATGCTAAAGCCCTTCCAGGGCAGCCTGGCTATGTGGATCCACGGGCTCATACTTCTATGTCGTGGGGACAGGCCTATGCCACCAAATGTACCCAGTGCCACGTGCAGGTCCATGGCAGTGATCTGCCGTCCCAGACAGTTCCCGGACAGGGTCGGGGCTTAACCAGATAATGGTGTAAATTAAGGAGAAATCATGAAACGGATTGCTTTATTATCTCTGTTGGCAGTCTGCCTGATCCTTGCTCCCAGCTTTGCCAAAGCCGACCAGACAACCGGAAAGGTTAGTCTTGGTTTTGGGAGCATAGATATGGACGACTCTAAAGAAGGCGCCGGCGAATACCTCTACCTTGACCAGGGGACCAGAGTTACCCTTGATGCTGAGGTAGATGGCTGGCAGAAGGGCATCAAGTATGATGCTGATTTTAATATTATTGATCAAGATGAAATTGACGGGGCGTTGAAATTTGATTTCAAGCGTTATTTCCGCACCGACAACAAGTACCAGCGCTTTACTCATTGGCTGGAAAATGATGATCTGGTGAACTGGAATACCGATTCTGATTCTGATTTTAGCTTTCCGGCCATGGCTCCCGATAATGTGTTTTATACTGCTTTAGGCACCAAGGCGATTTTGTGTAAGCCTGACTTGGTCGGGGCTAACGTTGGTGTCGCCCAGCATAGTTCCTGGGGCAAGGATCTCTATATTATCCGTGAGGAGTTTACCAGTAAGAACGAATTCCTTATTCCCGGGGCCGAATTTATCAAGATTCATGCCGACTACCGCCGGGAAACGCGGCGCGGTTATGAACAGGGCCGGACGATGAATAAGTGTTCCGGCTGTCACTTTTTTGCCGAGGATCGGCGAGTCAATGAGCGAACCGAAGACTTCAAAATCGGGGCCACCGCCCACCTGGGGTTATTGACCCTTGATTATACCTTTTTCTACCGTGAATTTGATGAGGATGCCGGCTCGCCCACCAACCAGTATGTCGGGGCCAGCAATCCCGGGCCGCCGGGTTCAGGCTTATCCGATCAGAAGATGATTTGGGATAAAGCCGACGGCGCAATTCCCTATGATGCCACCCCGGATTCTGAAAAGGATTCGCACATCATCAAGGCCCAGTTGGCGTTGCCCCTCAATACCACGGTTTTTGGTACCTATGTAAATACCACGGTTGAAAACCAGACGGCCGATGATTTCAATGGCGACTATGACAACGGTGCCTACCATGTAAGTGATGAGCCGGAATATGATTATGATCGCCTGGCCTTCCGTCTGACCTCGTCACCCATTAATAATCTCACTGTATCTCTGCGTTACTCGTATGAAGACCTGGATAATGATACGGTGGAAATCCGCTATGATGACGGTGTTTATGAGGCCACTCAGGGCAGCGGTTCAGCAATGGTGGATCCGGCAGGTTATGGTTTGCATGGTTATAATGAGCATCATGACGGTTTTCCCTGGGAACGGGAGTCGTCCCTGGATCGGGAGATTGATACCTTTGGCGTTGATCTCAAATATCGTCTCTTTGCCCGGACCAATCTACTCCTTGGTTATGAGTATGAAGAGATTGACCGCGGATACGAGGCTTTGGGTGAAACCGAAACCGATACCTTCAAGGTCAGCCTCAACAGCCGTTATTTCAAGAATCTGAGCCTGCGGCTCAAATACCAGTATGAAAATATTGACGAACCATTCGCTCATGAAGGGGCGGCCCTGGCGGATGCCGACGCGGTTGATGCCTGGTTGCTGGCAAGTCGCCCTGCCGGTTGGGTATATGATGGTACTTGCCAGAATATTGGTAGTGCGAAATATTCAAAAGCCGGACTTCCAATACATCTTTTCAGTGAGGCCACCGAGTATTTTGTCATGTACAACAGTCGGCAAGCAACTTTGACTTCTGAGCCTGAGGATAGGCATGAATTTTCTTTCAATGCCACCTGGCTTATCTCACCGAAGCTGTCGGCCAACGCCCACTTCAAGTATCAGTTGGAAGAGGTGGAGATGGATATCCCCGGATTTTCCAACAGCTATGACAAGGAGATGTTTACTCCGGGGGTTGATCTGTGGTTTGCCCCCACCGACCGGCTGGTGTTTACGTTGGCCTATCAGTACCAGAAGATGGAGGATGAAACATTTCTTTCAATCCCCGCCTATGGCGGCTGAGCAGGCTCATTCTTGCACCCAAGTTTTGGGTACACGTTGGATGAGATTGAGTACAATACCGATGTTCACACTCTGATGTTTAATGCCGATTTTGCCTGTTCAGATAAGTTGAACTTAAATGGCAGCATTATCTGGAACAAAGGCGAATCTGAAATGGATGATGTCAATGCCGGAACCTTTACCGGATCCAATCCTGGGGCTACGGCTGCTGATCCCGGCTTTGCTGGTATGAACCATTATGTGGCTCTGCCGGGTTGGGAAGATAATTCCGATCTGGAGATCGACCAGGTTGAATACAGCCTGGGGGCTGTCTATAGCCTTACCGACAGTATCAGTTTGAATTTGAACGCCAGCTACTTTGATTACAATGATGATGATCCCTATCTGTACGATAAGGATGGTGATGTTCTGTATGTCAATGGCGGGATGACCATGCGTTTCTAGGTTGTTTCCGTAAAGATAACTTTACTGCAAGGGGAGTACCATTTTGGTACTCCCT
>JAYEKE010000106.1 GCA_034660915.1 Pseudomonadota bacterium | reverse complement strand
TAAATTGTAATATTCGTCCCCAATTCAAGGGCAAATGCCGGCATGCTGATCAACACCAAACCCAAGGCCAAAGCGGCTACCATCATCGCTTTCTTCATAGTTAACCCCCTTATTATTAATACTATGTAATTTTCTTCCACTAAATTCACTGTTATAGTAACTATTGCGAGAATTATGCCATTTTTTTCAAAAAAATTTTAAGCTATAAATTCAAGGGGTTATAAAATTCTAATTTTTTACGGCCTTCAGACAGGTAAAGAGTGGAAGTTTTTTGCCCGATCAGGGTACTTTTCTACCCTTTTTTTCATCTTTTTTTGGTTTTTTTCACTTTCAGCCGACTTTGATTGACAAAAAAGCTCCCGGTTGATAGATATTTTTTTAAAAAATTTCCCAAGGACGATTGCCACCCCAAAAAAACACTATAAACCACTCGTTCGCTAATGCTCACTAGAGAACACAGAGTTCACAGAGGCAGGCCATTTAATGTTTTTCTCTGTGAGCTCAGTGGCCTCTGTGGTGAGAGAAAATATAATACTGAATAGGTACAAAGGTAAATATTCGACTTTGTCTATAGATTGACAAATTTTTATTATTTCTCACAGAGACACGGAGTCACAGAGGGCAAATGACTGGGATTCTCTGTGACTTTGTGCCTCTGTGAGAGTATTTTTATCTTTTCTGAAAACGTAGTCGAATATTTACGTACAAAGATTATTAGCAAGCATAGCCTTTTGCTGACCCCTGAAGACTGAAACCATGCTATCTTTCATTGATACCCACTGCCATCTCACCGACGAGCCGCTCTTTGGCCGGCTGCCGGAAGTCATCGCCAAAGCCCGACAGCAGCGGGTGAGAGAAATTATCGTCCCGGCTTATGATCTGCCTTCAAGTTTTGCCGCCGCCGGGCTGGCGGCTGAAAATAAAAGAATTTATTCCGGGGTCGGCATCCACCCGGAATGGCTAAAAAACGGTTCTTTCCCCGAATCAGGGCTGCGGCAGGCAATAACAACACTCAAACCGGTGGCCATCGGTGAAATCGGCCTCGGCACCGTCGGCTCTTTTGCCGCCGAAGTCCTGGCCAAAAATGGAATCAGAATAGAGGTGATAAGGATGAAAATGAGGCGGATAATTGAAGCAGGTTTGACAGTGCTGGTGATAGTAATACTGTTTGGCTGCGGTGGCCAGAAAACCACTGGTCCAATGGAGCTTGAAAGTCTGTTTCCGGCCGCAATCGGCAGCTGGCAGCGGGTTCAGCTGGTTACCGGCGCTGAAGCGCTGGAAAAAATCAACCAGCTGCACGGCAAAAGTATTACCGTGGAAGCCGGGGCTATCGGCACCTACCAGACCGCGGGGAAACGCCCGGCCATGATCTGGATATCACGGAGCAAAACTGTGAAACTGACCCGGGAACAGGCTGAAATCATGGCGGA
Organism: Pseudomonadota bacterium; assembly: GCA_034660915.1. Lineage (NCBI taxonomy): Bacteria > Pseudomonadati > Pseudomonadota > Pseudomonadota bacterium. Next base: position 1,890 of record JAYEKE010000106.1, on the reverse strand, counting down.
TAAAATGGTGAGCAATCCCCGCTCACCCTTTCACGATCCGGAAACCGTGAACATCAACAAAATCAAAGTCTATAAGTTTCTCGGGATGGGGCAGGTACACTATATTTTCTGCCGGGAACGGCTGGCATACTGGATTTCCGCCCCACCGGCTAAGGGGGAAGAACTGCTGCTATATTTTTTATAGGCTACCTTGAAAAATGGCCTTTTTGCTCGATTACTGCGTTAGGCTCAAATTACAATCCTCAAAATATTAAATATATTCCTGCGGTTATAATTTTCGCCTGCCTTGTACTCAAACAAAAATTCTAATTTTTCAAGGCAGCCTATAGATCTAGAAAGCCAAGCAGGTAGATTAACAAGAGGTGTCCGGGGATGGTTCACGCTCATTCTCGCCGCACATCGTGTGCGGCTTCCGAGGTCCACAGCCCAAATCACCATCCGGGTGATTTGTCGGCTGCGGAAACCCGCTTCGAACCATCCCCGAACACCTCTGACAGCCAACTATTTCTTCAATATTTTGCTGAAAGCTGAGCACTGACAGCTGAAAGCTTTCATCAGGAGATGATCATTTTCTGATTAACCCTATTGCCAGGTCAGCCGGTCAAGACTGCCCTTGGCTTTCAGTCGGCGACGATAGGGAAAGGGCCGGCCGGGAGTAAAGGGACCGGCCGGATCAGCGTAGGATAAAATCCCCCGCAGAGACAGGTTGCCGGCAAAATCGAGTCCACCATCACCCTGAAAAAAATACCACGGAGAGCTCAGCTTTACCTTCTTCATCCGACAGGTTTTAGTGGAAATTCTAACCGGGATCTGCAGACGGCTGAAAGGCGCCAGAAAATCGGCGGGCTGCAAACCTATCAGCCGGCTGAAACCAAAAAGGGAGCCAGTCAGCCGATGAGCTTTAAAAACACCTTTCTGCACCGTCAAAGTGCCGCTGCCCCTGACGCTCTCAAGCCATGCCGAGGAGGTATCATCAACTGTGGGAGCCACCCCTCCCAGCACCAGGGAACCATCCATTTCTCCGCTCAGCGGCCAGCCAGGCAGAACTTTTTCCAGATTTACCTTTTTGATGACCAGGGAACCATTCCATAAAGGTTCATGGAGCAGATCATCCACCACCAGCGAAATACGCAGGTCGCCACCGGCAGTTTTCCCGGCCAGTTTCTCAACCACCAGCTGATTCATCATCTTCTTACCCGCCAGTTCCACCTCACTGAAGGAAGCAGGACAAAGATCCAGCGTGTCCACCGTACAACGAATCTCGGTCAACCAGTCACTGTCCACGGACCAGGCGAGCAAGCGCTCCAATAATTTCATCGGCGAGCAACTGTTCCCGCCGCTGGCGGAATTTTCACTCCGCGAATTCCCTGTCCCAATGACTGTTCCCATTCCCGGCTGCAGAAATGACAGGTGCTGTGATGACAGGTTCAGCCGGAGTACCGGATTAGCCGCCAGGTTGCCGATAATATTAATTTTACCGCTGCAATCGCCGGCTGGAGCGCCGATAATCCCGAATACCGCCGGCAGCCTGGCAGTCAAATCTTCAAGTTTTGGCACCTTGACATCATTCAACAGATCCAATACCAGGTGATCGCCATATTTGATCAACCCTTTGGAAAAAACAGTGGTTCCACCCGGAAGATTCAGCCGGGCACTTTTCAGATTAACATAGTTATCTTTAACCGCCAGGTAACCGGTCGCCACCAGATCGGCGGACACATTCTGCGCCAGTCGCTGTTTCCCTGCCGCGGCCCCAGGCAGACGCTCGATTATCAGATCGTTCATGTCAGCCTGACAGACAATGGTAAACCCCTTGTCCGGGTGACCATTGATTTCCAGCTCCAGATTGCCTGAACCGTAGGGAATATCCAAAAAATCCGCGGATACCGG
>JAYEKE010000105.1 GCA_034660915.1 Pseudomonadota bacterium | reverse complement strand
AGTGCACTGCTGTGAGCAAAACCGGGACTGTCCCCGAGCCTTTTGGTTTAAAAGGGGACTGTCCCAGGCTTTTGCGGCGCATGCCGACATTGTTTCATAGTCCGTAAACATCTGGGACAGCCCCCGGCGAAGCTGGGGACAGTCCCGAGTTTACTACTTAAGTAGCGATGCAATGTGCTGAATAGTTACGTTTTTTTCACTTAAAATTACTAAATAAGGAGCAACATGATGACGAAAGAAACCCGTCAATTTGAAACTGAGACTCAGAAATTATTGGATCTTATGATTCATTCACTCTATTCACACAAAGAGATTTTTTTGCGTGAATTGATTTCCAATGCTTCGGATGCGTTGGATACTCTGCGGTTTAAAGCCCAGACCGATCAGGTTTTGCTGGAAGGAGACAACGATTTTAAAATCAGGATTGATGTTGATCCTGAGGCCAGGAGCATATCAGTATCGGATAATGGTATCGGCATGACCCGGGATGAGGTGGTGGAACATATTGGTACCATTGCCAAATCAGGTACCTCTACACTCCTTGAGGCCATGGCCAAAAAAGATAAAGAAGAACTGTCGTCGGATTTGATCGGCCAGTTCGGCGTCGGATTTTACTCAAGTTTTATGGTGGCCGAGCGGGTGGTGCTGACAACCCGTCCAGCCGGTTCCAGTGAAGCAATTCGTTGGGAATCTGCCGGTGGTGGCAGCTATACCATTGAAGATTGTGACCGGGCAGAACGCGGAACCACGGTAACCGTTTACCTTCGTGAGGTAGAAGACGGAGACCAGGATTTCACCAAAGAATGGGAGATTCGTTCAACCGTCAAGAAGTATTCTGATTTTGTTACCTATCCTATCTGTATGGATATTGAACGGGAGGAAGTGCCGACGGACAAAGATGGCAAACCTGTCGAAGATGCCGAGCCGGTGAAGAAGGTAACCGAGGAAACCCTTAATTCAATGAAGCCGGTGTGGAACAAGCGTAAGAGTGAAGTGACGGAAGATGAATATAAAGAGTTTTATCGTCATTTGAGCCATGACTGGACTGATCCTTTGGAAACTATCCACATCAATGCCGAAGGCAAAACTGAATATAATGCCCTGATGTATATTCCTTCCCAGGCGGGAATGGATCTTTTCATGCCGGAGAAAAAATCGGGGATGCAGCTTTATGTCAAGCGGATTTTCATCATGGATAACTGTGAAGAGCTGATGCCGGCTTACCTTCGTTTTATCAAGGGGGTGGTGGATTCTGCCGATCTTTCCCTGAATGTATCCCGGGAAATTCTTCAGCACGACCGGCTGATGACCATGATCAGGAAAAATCTGGTCAAAAAAGTACTGGGGAATCTTAAGGAAATACTGGAAAAGGATCGGGAAAAATACCTGAAATTCTGGCAGGCTTTCGGAGCGGTGCTCAAAGAAGGTATTCATTACGATTTTGACAACCAGGAAGCCCTGAAGGAACTGCTGCTGTTTGCCGGCACGAATGGTGATGAATTGACGACCCTTAAAGAGTATTGTTCCAGGATGCCTGAAGGCCAGAAAGAAATTTACTATATTACCGGCAGCAGCCGGGAGATGCTGGCCAACTCGCCGCACCTGGAAGCGCTTAAAACCAAAGGCTATGAAGTCCTGCTTATGACTGACCCGGTGGATGAATGGGTGCTGCAGGGACTGACCACCTACGATGAAAAACCACTGAAATCCGTTGCTAAAGGGGAAGTCTCCCTGCTCAATGAAGAAGAGAAAAAAGAAGTAGAAGAGAAATTAAAGGCCGATGAGGAACAGTATGCATCCTTGCTGACTTTTCTGAAAAACAATCTGAAGGATAAGGTAAAAGATGCCAAGTTGTCTTCCCGTTTGACGGACAGTGCTGTCTGCCTGGTGGCCGATGAACATGATATGAGCGCCAGTATGGAGCGGTTGCTGCGGGCCGCGGGGCAGGAAGTTCCGGAAACAAAGCGTATTCTGGAAGTAAATCCTCAGCATGAGCTGGTAAAAATCATGTTTGACCTGTACAAGGAAAACCCCAGTGATCCGCGATTGGCTGAATACAGTGATCTGCTTCTAGATCAGGCACTGCTCACTGAAGGTTCCCCCATTGCCGATCCGGTTAAATTCAGTAAACTGGTGGCGAAGCTGATGGTCAAGGCAGCAGGGAAATAGACTGTAGCCGGATTCTCCTTTCGTGAACCAAAACCTTTTATTGCGGCAACACCATAAATGGTGTTGCCGCGATAGCTGTTCCCTGCTTAAGGCCTCTGCTTATTTTACCGGACTAAACCCCATGAATGAAGTGTCATTCTCAGTTTCCGCTTCCAGATACTGAATATTCATTTTGGTGCCAATTTTGATGGTTTCCGGCTTTTTGGCATTAACACCTAAGATCCTGGCATCAATCTTGGGGCCTTCTTCAAGATGAACCACCCCAACGCAATAGGGATTGTCTCTGCCATATCCGAGAGCAATCATTTGTGGTGCACAGACAGTAATGCAGGTGAAAGCTGCCAAATTGCCAATGCCTTTGAATTGATGCCAGGCCATATTTGTTCCACCACAGTTGGGACAAAAAGCCCTTGGTGGGCAATAAAGTGTGTCGCAGTCCTCGCATTTAGATCCCATCAGTTGCTGTTGCCCGATGAATTCGTAAAATGAATGATCATTAAAAGGTTTTGTTTCCATTATTTATCTCCGTTCAAGGATAGTTACTGTACAGGTTCCCCCGGTGCCACCAAGATTGTGTGCCAGTCCAATTTGTAAATCCGGTTGGGGAATCTGGCGTTCACCAGCTTCGTAACGAAGTTGCTTCCAGAGTTCCACCATTTGCGCCGTGCCGGTTGCTCCTACTGGATGCCCCTTACATTTCAGGCCGCCTGAAGTGTTGATGGGCATGATTCCATCAAGGGCAGTCAGGTTATCATTGACTGCGTGGCCTCCCTGACCGGGAGCGAAAAAGCCCAAGTCTTCCGTATGGATGATTTCGGCAATGGAAAAACAGTCGTGGACTTCCGCAAACTGAATATCGCTAGCGCTCATGCCGGACATGCCGTAAGCTTCCTGGGCGGCATATTTAGTGGCCTCGAATGAGGTGATTTCTGGTGAAGCATGAAAACCTCGGCCACTTCCCTGGCCGATACCGGCGACATAAAGTGGTTTGTCGGTGAATTGAGTTGCCATATCAGCTGCTGTCAGCAATAGACAACTGCCTCCATCGCTGATGGGGCAGCAGTCAAACAGGTGCATGGGCCAGGCAACCATGGGATTGACTTGCGGGTCTCTGAGGAAATCTCGTTCATCACTCCATGAAGGAACTGACATCTCCTTACGTTTAAAAGAGGCGGCCTTTTTGTTCATCAAATCCCTGACCGTCAGGGGGATCTGCCCTTTAGGATTCAGCGGCGCATTATTATGGCTCTTGATAGTGACCCCCATCAACTGTTCCCGGGAGGCACCAAACGCAGCAAAATAGGCAGTTGCCACGGCTCCGAAAATTCCCGGAAAGGTAAAGCCTGCTAGGGCTTCATAGGGCATGGTGCCAAGTGCCAGCCCTTCAGCCACCTGCTCTGTGCTACAGGCTGACATCTGTTCAACGCCGCCCACCAGCACCATATCGTACATCCCCGAAGCTATGGCAAAAACGCCTTCGCGAAAAGCCAGGGCACTGGAGGCGCACGCTCCTTCAGTGCGCGTTGCCGGACGTGGTGCCAAACCAATAATGTCAGAGATGATGGGTCCCCAATGAGCTTGATGGGTGAAAAAATCATTGGTGAAATTTCCCAGATACAATGCCTCAACTTCTTTGAGATCGACTCCTTTATCAACTGAGTCTCGCATTTCTAAAAAAGCTTCAAGGAATAAATCTTTGGAATTCTTCTCAGGAAAGAGGCCGAATTGGGACATGCCGGCACCGACTATGGCCACCTCACGCCCTAGTTTTTTTCTTTTACTCATCATAAATCCTTTTCCAATCAGATGATTTTGCGATCCTTACCTTCCCAGTAAGAATCGCGTAAAACTCTCTTTAAAATTTTGCCATAATTATTTTTGGGCAACTCATCGGTAAAATCAACCGATTTTGGTTTCTTGTAGGCGGCCAGGTTATCCCTGCAGAACCTGATCAGCTCTTCGGCACTTGCCTTCTGGTCGGGAATAAGGGCCACTACTGCCTTGATTGCTTCACCCCATTTGGGATCAGGTATGCCGAAGACTGCGACTTCGTGTACCGCCGGGTGGGTGAGCATGACTTCTTCGATTTCCCTCGGGTAGACATTTTCCCCGCCGGTGATGATCATATCTTTGGAGCGATCCATCAAAAACAGATAGCCCCGTTCATCCATGTAGCCGATGTCACCCGTATGAAGCCATCCATTACGAATGGTCTCAGCGGTAGCTTCGGGATTGCGCCAGTAGCCCTTCATCACCAAATCTGATCTGGTGACGACTTCACCGATTTCTCCCGGCGGCAATTCCTGATCCTGAGCATCAAAAATCTTCACTTCCACATCGGTTCGCTCAATACCGGTTGATGAGAGACGTTTTTCCTGCTCCGGGGTCCCATTACGAAGATGGTCACGTTGAGGCAAATAGGTAATCGTCATCGGCGATTCACCCTGGCCATAAAGCTGCACCAGACAGGGACCAAGTTTTTGCAGAGCCAACTTAAGATCTTCCGCATACATTGGGGCCCCGCCATAATTAAGACATTTCAGAGAGCTGTGGTCGTAGCGGTCAACAGCTTCACTTTCGACTAGTAATTTGATCATTGTCGGGGCGGCAAACATATTGGTAATGCGATATTTTTCAATGGTTTGGAAAACCAGTTCCGGATCGAATGACTTGGAATCAAGGATAACATTGGTGGCTGCTTTAGCAATATTCGGCAGGCCGTAAATACCGCTGCCATGCGAGAGTGGGGCCGCATGGAGAATGGCGTCATCAGGACTCAGAGGAGCCATGTCAGCATAGAAATTCATGATCATGGCCAACATGTTGCGGTGGGTCAGCATCGCCCCTTTCGGCATCCCGGTAGTGCCAGAAGTATAAAAAAGCCATGCCAAGTCGTCGGGGTCAACGGAAACATCACTCCAGTTTGGGTCGGCTTCGCTAAGCAGACTTTCATAATCTTCGAAATCGCCGGTCGCATCTTTGGTGGTTATAATCAGTTTGACCTTCGGCATACGTTTTTTGACTTCGACCAGAGACTCATTAAACTCAGATGAGATGATTACAGCCCGGGCTTGGGAATGGTCGATGATAAAAGCACATTCTTTGGGATGGAGGCGAAAATTAATGGGCACGGCGCCGATGCCGGTTTTGAAACAAGCGAAGATAGACTCCAGGGTTTCCGGATAGTTATATTGGAGGATGGCGACATTATCACCGCGCCTGAGACCCTGGCGGGACAGCGCATTGGCTAGCCGGTTGGTCCGCTCGTTAAACTGGGCATAGGTAAAACATCGTTCACCATGGATGATGGCCGGTTTGTCAGGATAGGTGCGCGCCGATTTACTTAACAGAGTTCCGATATTCACTGTATTCTCCTGCTAAAAAATATAGTTTTATCATGCCATTACCCAGCCGCCGTCGACATTCAGTACTTGGCCGGTGATGTAGTTGGAGGCCGCGGAAGCTAAAAAAAGCACCGCATCGGCCATGTCTTCGGGGGTGCCCCAACGGGCGATGGGTAGTCCCTGAACACTGTAATCAAATCCCTTGGTCATTTCTGTTTTGCAGGCTCCGGGGGCAATGGCGTTAACGTAGATTCCATCTTTTGCGATATCCTTGGCTAACCAGCGGGTTAGTGATAGAACTCCCCCCTTGGCAGCGGCATAGGCCGGGCCCGAGCGGCCGCGCAGCATTTCTGGACTGTCATCAAATTTGGAAACGGCGCCACCGATAATACCGGAAATGGAGCTGACGTTAACAATCTTGCCGTGACCACGATCACGCATATGAGGGTAGATGGCCTGGATGCAAAGGAAGGTTCCCCGCATGATAATATTACACACTCGATCCCAGGTTTCCACAGGTGTATCAATCAGCGAATCACGATGGACGATGCCGGCATTGTTGACCAGGATGTCAATATGACCCATCTTTTCAATGGCGGTAGCGGCAAGGTGTTGAATGTCTCCAGGTTTAGAGATATCAGCTTTAACATAATGGGCCGAACGTCCCAAGGCTGTAACCTTAGCTACTGTTTCATCCCCGGGGATGATATCGCTTATTACTACTCCGGCTCCGGCTTCAGCCAGGGCCAAAGCGATACCGGCGCCGATACCCCGGGCGGCCCCGGTGACAATAGCGTTTTGTCCCGTAAAAGCGTATTTATTGTTTTCCATAATAACCATTCCTTTCTACTACAAAAAAATCCATTCTGATCATAATGATCGCGCAGCGACCGTTATGTTTTTTTATCGATAGGCTACGGCCGGCAGCCAGAGAACCAGTTGTGGCCAGATAATAATGAGGCCTAGACCAATGAGTTGCAGGATGATAAAAGGGATTACCCCTTTGTAAATATCACCCAGGGTTACTTCTGGAGGACAGATTCCTTTCAGGTAGAATAATGCAAAGCCTACTGGTGGGGAAAGGAAAGATGTTTGTAAAGTAACGGCAATCAGAATAACGAACCAGACGAGAGTTGGATTATCAACAACACCGTAGCCGTTTATCGAAAGTCCCAGGTTTTGAACTACAGGGGCAACGAGTGGCAGAACAATGAGGGTGATTTCAATCCAGTCAAGGAAAAAGCCAAGAAAAAAGACACAAAAGAGGATAAAGAACATGACGCCATAAGGACCGAAAGGTAACGACGTCAAGATTTTTTCAATAAACTCATCGCCTCCCAAACTTCGGAGGACCAGGGCGAAAGCGGTTGCCCCGATGAGAATGCCATAAATGTATGCGGTGGTGTTGTAACAGGCTTTGGTAACTTCCTTTAGAACTGTCCAATTGAATTTTCGATTGGCAGCGGCCAGCAGGATGGCTCCCAAAGCCCCAACCCCACTGGCTTCAGTGGGGGTTGTTATGCCGGCAAAAATCGAGCCCAGTACGGCCAGGATAAGCAGGGCAGCAGGGAGAATGTCTCTGACGATATCCCAGAGCATACGCCATTGTAAAGGTTTACGTTCCGGATCCAAAGGTACTTTGTCCGGTTTGATCAGACCGTAAATCAGTATATAGGCAATATATAAAAATCCCAGGATCAGACCGGGGAAAACGGCACCCATAAAAAGATCACCGACCGAAAGAGCCATTTGATCGGCCATGATAACCAGCATAATACTGGGTGGTATCAAAATCCCCAGGGTTCCGGATCCGGCTACTGTTCCGACGGCAAATGTTTTTGAATAGCCTTGATCCATCATTGCCGGAATGGTCAATAACCCCAACAATACTACTGATGCGCCGACAATACCGGTTGACGCAGCCAAAATAACACCAATCAGACAGACGGTAACGGCGAGGCCACCATGAACCTTGCCAAAAAGGTTCTGCATCGATTTCATCAACTTTTCGGCAATGCCTGAGCGATCCAGCATCAGGCCCATGAAGATAAACATGGGCAAAGCAACCAGAACCCAGTTATACATAAGTCGGTAAATGCGATTGATGTTCATACTGAACACCAGATAATTAATCCCCGTAAAGGCGCTGAGATATTGATCGGCTAACATTCCGACTAACGTAAAAATAACCGCAGTACCACCCAGAACCCAGGAGATCGGAAAACCGGTAAACATCAGCCCGATGAAGGTGACAAACATTGAGATGACCAAATAATCAGCAACTTCCATTTATAATCTCCTCAGGGTGGCAATGGTACGGACTAGCCGGGAAAGAGCCGCCAGGATAAGAAAGCCAAAAGCGGTCGGCATAACTGCTTTGATGGCCCAGCGCCAGGGCAGCCCCTGCGGCTGCATTGAGCTTTCGTTAAGCCGCCAGGCTTCGTGGACAAAAGGTAAGCTTTGGTAACAGATAAGGGTAGCAAAAGGCAGCAAGAGGAAAAGAATCCCGAAAATATCGAGCCGGCATTGAGCTTTGGCGGAGAGTTTTTCATAAACCAGGTCCATCCCCACGTGTGAATCGGTCATAACGGCATAGGAGAGACCGAACATGAAGGCCACGGCATAAAAATGCCACTGAAGTTCTTCCAGGATTATCAGTCCGTGGCCAAAACCGTAACGCAAAATAACCTGAAGAATGATTAGCAACATGACAACGACATTGGCCCACATCATGATATTGCCGACACGGTTGATGGTTGCATCAATTTTGTCACTGAATCGGTTAGGCGTTTCTGCAGTCTGCCTGTTCATGGTTGAAAAATTCCTGTTGATGGATGGTTATGGTTAATGGATGATGAAGAGCGGAACGCTCATCATCATCCATTTTAATTTTGCGGATGAAGAATTATTTGTTGGCTGGTTTGGGCCGAGGCAGAAAACCGTAATCCTTCCAGACTTTGTATTCCGATCTAAAGCCCTGGAGGTCCTCCCACACTTTCTTGAAAAAAGCATCCTTACCCGACATCTCAACCGCTACTTCTTCCCAGGCTTGTTTAAAGGCCGCCAGCATGTCATCAGACCAGTACATGTTCTTAACGCCGTGTTTTTTTTCGTTCTCCAGCATGACTTTGTACTGAATTGATTCAGTCCAGGCCATGGTATTCAGAGTGCTGGCTTTACAGAGGACTTCAATCAGACTTCTCTGTCTCTCACTCATTGCGTTCCAGACATCCTTGTTGATCAGGAGCTCAAAAAGTGTTGCCTGCTGATGCCAGCCAGGGAAATAGTTGTATTTTGCAATTTTGTAGAAACCGAGTTTAGTATCAATGGCAGGCATTGAAAATTCACTGGCTTCAATAGCTCTTTTTTCGAGGGCGGCAAAAATCTCGCCACCGGGAATCGTGGTTACTGAAGCCCCTAGTTTTTGCAGTGCTTTACCTCCGAGGCCGAAAAAGCGGATCGGCAGGCCTTTGAAATCTTCAAGAGTCTTGATCTCTTTTGTATACCACCCAGACGTTTCCGGAGGCAGAACGCCACAGAGCAGAGCTTTAACATTCATCCCGCCTTCATCATACATTTCCTGCCACAATTTCATGCCGTTACCATAGTAAATCCAGGCCAGATACTCTGTGGCTTCAGGCCCGAAAGGTACAGCGGTAAAGAATGAAGCGGCGGGAAATTTTCCTTGCCAGTAACCGGAAACGCCGTAACAGGCGCTGACTTTGCCGGCATTAACTGCATCGAGCATTTCAAATGGAGGGATCAGTTTTCCGGGTTCATAGATCTTTATTTTAAGCGTATTGTCACTGAGTAGAGCAGCTCGTTCAGCCATCCATATAATTGTTGTTCCCAATCCGGGAAGTTTTGAAGGATAGGCCATAGGAACTTTTAATAATACCGGTTTTTCCTTAGCTTGAACCGGGGTTGGGCTAAAGCTGACAAAAGCAATGACAACAAAAAAACAGATGACAAAAATGGATATGCGCTTCATAATCTCCTCCTGATATATTTATAAGTTGAAGATGAAAAATACTTTAGCTCAATAACGCGGGTTTCCACCTCCTCCTTTCTTTGCCCGGTTCTGATTTTTTTGATTGTTTTATCAAGCTGGTCTGTATTGCGCGATTTATGGGCTAGCAGGATGTCCAGCCTCCATCAATGCTCAGTGCTTGACCAGTAATGCATTGAGCCTGGTCGCTGGCCAGATACAGTGCAAGTGATGAGAGTTCATCAGTGCTCACCAGCTTTTTCAGGGGTTGGTTTTTTAGTAACACCTGTTGAGGAACTTCATCCTCGCTAATTTTGTATTGAACTGCCAGGTCTTTTATCTGTTTCTTCACCAACGGAGTAAGTACGTATCCTGGACAGATTGAATTGGCGGTTATGTTCCAGTCGGCAAGTTCACACGCCATGACTTTGGTGAAACCGATAATGCCATGTTTGGCGGCCACGTAAGCGCATTTCCAAGGTGATGGAGCCTTTCCATGGGCTGATGAAATATTGATTATTCGTCCCCATTGTTTTTCTTTCATGTAGGGAACACAGGCTTTAGTGCAAAGAAATGTCCCGGTTAACATCACGGAGATAAGCTGATTCCATTTTTCCAGAGGGAACTCTTCTATTTTGCTGATGAATTGGAGACCGGCGTTATTGACAATGATATCCGCTGAGCCGAAGGTTGAAACGCTTTTTTCCACCATCTCGTTGACGTTGTCTTCCCTGGACACATCACAGCCAAATGAAAAAGATTGCCCCCCTTGGTTGGTAATTTCTATGGCAGTGTTTTCTGCTGTAGTGTCATTCAGATCGGCAACAACCACTTTGGCTCCATTTTTTGCCAGATGTAAGGCGATGGATTTTCCAATGCCGCTGCCCGCTCCAGTAACAATAGCTGTCTTGTTAATAATCATTCTTTCTTCTCCGCATATTGCTTTTACTTTGACAAAAACCTCAGGTCAGTTGTTTTTATCCATTCTAAAACAGGATTAGGAAGATGATTGCAAGTGTTGTTCCTTTATGAGAATGAAAGATGATTTATGACTTTGATTTTTTTTAAGTGCTTAATATGATTTTATAAAATAAATTGTATGTTTAATGATTAAGGTGAATAGCTATTTTATCTCTTGCAAAAAAGGCCATCATTAGTTATTGATAACTGTCTGTTAATTACTATATGAATTAAAAACGCTACAGGTTTTGCCATGGATATTACCAAGAGGCAATCTCACACCGTCTTGCCCCAGTTGACAGAAGGTTTTTATAAAGCTTTGCTGGACAATATGCAAATTGGGGTTATTGTCAGTGATGCGGCTGGCCACATTGTTTATCTCAATGAAACGTATGCTAGATTTCTTGGTATTGATGTCGTTGCGCAGATCGGTAGACACGCCACTGAAGTGGTGAAAAATTCAAGATTGCACATTGTTGCCCAGACAGGCCAGAAAGAGATTAACTACCCGCATGAATTTAAGGATAAGAGTTTTGTTGTTCACCGGGTGCCGATTCGTGAAGGGGATACGATCGTTGCCGTTCTGGGCCTGGTGCTTTTCAGTGGTGCTGATATTGTCAAGCGGTTGGCGACCCAATTGTCACATCTGCAGGCTAAGCTGCAGATGTATGAAAGTGAACTGCAGACTCTGCATGGTACCCGCTATACTTTTGATAGTATTGTCGGGGCCAGTGCTGCTATGAATCGGCTTAAAGAGGAAGCTTTAAGAGCCACAGTGAATGATTTCCCCGTCCTTATTACCGGGGAATCAGGGACCGGTAAAGAGATGATTGCTCAGGCAATCCACGCCGACGGCGCTCGCCGTGCTTATCCTTTTGTCAGGGTAAATTGTGCTGCCATTCCGCGGGAACTTTTTGAGGCGGAATTATTCGGTTATGAGAGGGGGGCTTTTACTGGGGCCGATCGTCGGGGTAAAGCTGGTAAATTTGAGCTTGCAAACAAGGGGACAATTTTTCTTGATGAAATAGGTGATTTGCCCCTGGAGACTCAACCCAAGCTACTTAGAGTACTTGAAATGAAAGAGTTTGAACGAGTGGGTGGTAATCAGTTGATTCATTCTAATTTTCGCATTGTAGCCGCTACTAACCAGAATCTAGAACAGAAAGTGACTAACGGGAGTTTTCGGGCAGATCTTTTCTATCGTCTTAATGTTATTGCTTTAGAATTACCACCACTAAGGGAAAGAAAAGAGGACATTATTACACTTGCACGTCATTTCATTCGCTGTTCGGCAACTGGGATGACAACAGAAAAGTTGATGGATCATGCTGCGGAACAACTGTTAATTGATCATCACTGGCCTGGTAATGCTCGGGAATTACGTAATGTAATCGAACGGGTTCTGGTTGCAGATGGTGGCAGATTAATTACTATAGATGACTTGCCTTTTTATCTGCAACCCCAAGTACAAAAAAAGTTTGGTACACGAAAAACTTCGACTTTGAAAGAATACTTGAGAGCAGCAGAAGCACATGCCATTCAAGAAGCATTGACAGAGGCTGATAACAATAAAAGCCAAGCTGCCCGTAGGCTAGGAATTCACCGGACCTTACTTTATCAAAAAATGAAAAAACTGGGTATTAAATGAAATCCGATATCGGAATTAGCCTGAATCATGTATTAAATATGCTACATCCTCTGTCATCGGCAATGATTGGAATTGAATATTTCTCATGATAATACTCCTACCCGCCCTACACTAATTTTTCAAGGGGTAGGTGTCTCACCTTCATTGTCACAGAGGGTTCGCCAGTTTAAAGGCAAGAATGAAAATGAAAATTGACATCCTTCAGGTCGGGTGTGTATAATACGCATTATGAAGAGTGGGGAAATTATAAAAAGACTGAAACAGGACGGGTGGATTCTCCATCATGCCAAAGGAGATCATCACCAATTTAAACACCCAGAAAAATCTGGCAAGGTCACAGTTCCTCATCCCAAAAAAGACCTCCCGATCGGCACGCTCCGAAATATCTTCAAGCAAGCCGGTTGGGAATGGAGGTGAAAACATGAGATACCCAATTGTAATTCATAAAGACGAAACATCGGATTACGGAGTTACTTTCCCAGATCTTCCAGGCTGTTTTTCCGCAGGAGATTCCTTCGAGGAAGCAATTATAAATGCACAGGAGGCAGCTGAATGTCATATCGAGGGTATTTTACTCGATTCAGAATCTGTCCCCGTTGCGACAGATATTGAAAAACATAAAAACAATCCAAACTTCAAAGATGGAATATGGGCACTTATTGACGTAGACATCAGCAGACTCTCTCTCAAATCCAAGAGGGTCAATATTACCATGCCGGAAAGACTGTTAAATTCGGTAGATTACTTTGCCAAAAAACATGGAGCGACACGCTCAGGACTTTTGACGCAAGCAGTTACTGAATACATGGCATCGCATCAATGAAAAAATGGCGAACAAAACGCTCCACCTGACCGCTATTCCGCTGCGCTCCATAGCGGCAGGTGAGCTTCGACGTTAGCCCAATCGACAACAAGCTTGCCAAAACTTCAAATATGATCTATAATAAGACCATATTTTAAGCCTAAAATTAGGAGATGACATGGAATCTGTATTGGCTACTTGCTCTGCCAGCATATCGGAGTTAAAGAAAAATCCATCAGCATTGATTGATCAGTCTGAAGGAGAACCAATTGCTATCCTCAACCACAACAAACCAACTGCATACCTAATCCCAGCCAGCACTTATGAGACGTTATTAGAAAAAATCGAAGATTATCAACTGGGATTGATTATCAAGGAACGTCAACATGAAAAAAAATCAGCTGTGGAAGTTTCTTTAGATGAGTTATAAACTGAAATTTCTTCCATCCGCCCTCAAAGAATGGAAAAAACTTGATAGCTCCATTCAAGAACAGCTCAAGAAAAAACTGAAAGGGCGTTTAATTTCGCCACACGTTCCCAGTAGTAAACTTTCCGATTTTGAAAATCATTACAAAATCAAGCTTAGAGCCAGCGGGTATCGCCTGGTTTATGAAGTGATTGATAATGAGATTTCCGTATTGGTGGTTGCAATCGGAAAACGTGAGAAAAATTCAGTTTA
>JAYEKE010000104.1 GCA_034660915.1 Pseudomonadota bacterium | reverse complement strand
CGGGGGCTGTCCCAGATGTTTACGGACTATGAAACAATGTCGGCATGCGCCGCAAAAGCCTGGGACAGTCCCCTTTTAAACCAAAAGGCTCGGGGACAGTCCCGGTTTTGCTCACAGCAGTGCACTTCATAAAGATGTGCTGAATAGTTACAAAAACCGTTAACAGGTAAAATCACCTGCGAACCGGAAAACATCAACAAGATAATCATTCTTGAAAATATGTCAATGGTAAGGCTGATTAATATCTCTGCATGGGGTAAATACAAAAAATATAGACATCATGTCAAGGACCAATGGGCAAAATACCATTGACATTTAAGGCCTCCGCTTACTATAATCAGCGTGAAATCAGAAATTGAACCGGTTCTGGCCGGAAACATGCTGAGGTTGTCTGGTAAAAATGTCATTCCATAAAATTTGCGTCTACCCCAAACAGGTTCTGGCCCGGAAAGCTGATGAAATTGCCAACATTGATGGACAGGTCCATAAATTAGCGGCCGACATGGTGGAGACCATGTACACCGCTTCCGGCATCGGCCTGGCCGCTCCCCAGATTGGCGTTTCTCAAAGACTTATTGTCGCGGATATGAGGAAAGAAGGAGATGGTGAGCTCATCACCCTGATCAACCCGGTCGTCGTCAGTGGCGAAGGACATAATGCCATTGATGAAGGCTGCCTCAGTGTTCCTGAGTTTACCGCCGAAGTTCCCCGCCAGGCTGAAATCCTGGTCAGGGGGGTAACCCTGGATGAAAAAGAAATTGAATTTACTGCCGATGGAGTTCTCGCCATCGTCCTGCAGCATGAGATTGATCACTTGAATGGCATTCTCTTCATTGATCGCATAAGTTCTTTGAAGCGGGATATATTTCTACGTAAACTGAAAAAAGGGAAGCTAAAGCAGTCATGAAGGTTATTATGGCTGCTTCCGGCTCTTTTGCAATCCCTTCCCTGGAGATCATGGCGGCTAGGCTGCCGGCAGAAAATCTGCTGGTTATCAGTCAACCGGACCGCCGTCGTGGTCGCGGTCGCCAATACCACCCCACCCCGATCAAACAGCGGGCATTGGAACTGGGATTATCCGTCATCACCCCGGAAAAAGTTGGAAGCCGCGAAGATATGGAAATATCTTCGAAATTTGCTGCCGATTTTCTGGTGGTCATTGATTACGGTCAGTTAATTCCTCACTCCCTGATCACCCTTCCCCGCCGGGAAGCTATCAATTTACATCCTTCACTGCTCCCGGATTACCGGGGTCCGGCACCCATTGTCTGGAGTCTGCTGAAGGGAGATTCAATTACCGGCGTTACGACCCAACTGCTGGCTGACAAAATCGACTGCGGTGATATTCTGCTCCAGAGAAAGACTAAAATAAAAGCATCCGAGACCAGTACACAACTGACGGAAAGGCTGCAAAACCTGGGAGCCGAACTGGTCTGGGAAACCCTGGAAAAATGGCAGGCGGGTTTGATCAAACCCGTGCCCCAGGACAACGATCAAGCATCTTACGCCCCGAAACTGCATAAAAAAGATGGCCTGTTGGACTGGAAGCAGGATGCCCACGAACTTGAGCGGCAAATACGGGCTTTAAATCCCTGGCCTGGCACCTTTACCTTCTGGCGGGGGAAACGGCTGAAAATTCTGGCAGCAACCATCATCCCGATAGAAATGGATAAAGCTCCAGCGCCGGGGACTACCCAAGTAAGTGATGAACAGCTTTATGCCGCCTGTGGCCGTGGGTTTATTCAAATTACCAAAGTTCAGCCGGAAGGACGGCAACCCCAAGACAGCAGTGATTTTCTCCGTGGCCATCACTTAACCACCGGCGAGCAATTCAACTCCCAGGAAAAAGTTTCATCAACATGACTTCTGAACCGGAATTTCCCTCTAAAAAACGTCTTTTTCTCGGACTGCTGATCCTGACCTTCGTCATAGTGCTGGTGGCGGTCAATATCCTCGGCTGGGTTGGAACGGTTGGGCTCCGGCAACTCCATCCAATCCTGCCACTCATGGCCCAGGTACTGGTTGGTATTGCTTTTATAGTCATCAGCACCATTATGCTCATTCTGGTTATGACGGTAGCGTTGGGCCGGGAGTTACCTTTCGGGCGTAAGCTCAGAGGCCTGATGGTCAAGGTTTTTCTGCCGATGATGATTATCATCGGCCGTTTATTCGGCGTTTCCCGGGAAAATATTAAAAGGTCTTTCATTGAGATCAACAACCAGCTCATCCTGTCCCGACATCTTCACCTGCCGCCGGAAAAAATTCTGCTGCTGCTGCCACACTGCCTGCAGCTGGCTGATTGCCAGCAGAAAATAACCAATAATATTGAAAACTGCAAACAATGCGGTTTATGCAATATTAAGGATCTGCTGGAATTAGCCCACAAATATGGAACCAGGATTGCGGTGGCTACCGGCGGTACTCTGGCCCGAAAGATTGTGAAGGATTATCGCCCGAGGCTGATCATTGCTGTAGCCTGCGAGCGGGATTTGACCAGCGGCATCCATGACACCTACCCTTTGCCGGTCTATGGCATTCTTAATCAACGCCCCAATGGCCCCTGCTGGAATACCAGAGTAGATATAAAACGAGTCGAAGAAGCAATCCTGACTTTCAGTCATCAATAAAACATGATGGCTGCGAAAAGTTCCATCTTCTTCGTGTTGTACGGTACAAGAAACTTTATACCGTAAACCTTACACCTTATACCGCATAAATATTTCCATGCCATTTTCCCCTCAACTGACTACCGTAACCAAGCAGCTAGATTCCCGACAGCGTATTGATATATCCGGTCTGAGAGGGTCTGCTCCAGCGCTATTTTTTGCTTTACTGGCTGATCAGGCTGACAAGCCCCTGGTAATTATCACCGAAGAATACCAGCATAGCCTTGAGCTCAGCCGGGATGTTGTCGGCTACCAGAAGATCATGGGTTCCGGATCATCGCAACCCGCAATTATAAATTTTCCGCCACTGCAACGACTGCCATATCAGCAGGTACTGCCGCTGATCAGTGTCGAGCAGGATCGCATCAAGGCACTCCACCGGGTCAGGCAGGAAAAGCACTACATTTTCTTCACCTCAATTACCGCCCTGATCGATCGCATGATTGATCCAACCTCATTTTATGGAGGTTTTTTCTCTCTCAACTGGGGGGATGCCATTAATCGTGAGCAATTGGCTGAAAGACTCCATGATCTTGGCTATATCCGAGTTCCCACGGTAGACGAACCAGGTGATTTCAGTATCCGGGGAAGTATAGTTGACATTTTTTCGCCACTTTCCGACCTTCCCTTACGGCTGGATTTCTTTGGTGATGAAATTGAGTCAATCAGGCCATTTGATCCAGCATCCCAAAAAAGCCGGTCGGAAGAGCTGGAATCACTGACCATTGCCCCGGCCCATGAAATTTTGTTGCCGGTAAAACGTCAACTGATAAAGGAGCGGCTGAAAGAACAATTCATTTCCCTTAATGATCCGCGGATTGACATAACAACCATCTATAAGAAGCTGGATCAAAACCCCAGTTTTCCCGGCATCGACAGCCTGCTGCCGGCAATCCATCCCGGCTGGCATGACCTTGAAAGTTATCTGCCGGATGCAACTCCTGTTTTTATCAATCCGCCGCAACTGGACGAAAAAATCTCCACCCTGCACAGCCTCCTGGTTGATGCCTATAACAAAACCAGAGAGCGGCATAAATTCGCCTTTCCGCCGGCACAATACCTTAAAGATATCGCCGGCCTGGAAGAAATTTTCCCCACCAGAGGACAGCTTGTAGTCCACCAGGACATCCAGGATGAGCTGAAAAACGGAAAAACCCTGGATTGCGACAGCCAGTCAAACCGTGATCTGCGAGACGCAATCTTAAGGGTGGTAACGCAACAACAGGAAGGCCTATTCGCTCCGGCGGCAGGAATTATTCGCGGCTGGCTCAAACAAAAACAACAGATTGTTTACTGTGGCAAAAGCCTGTCCGGCATCGAAAGAATCAAGAACCTGTTTACTGAATACCATCTCCCTTTCAGCACCGGAACTTGTCCTCTGACCATTTTCAAACAGATGCCCGAAGCTGGAGGTATCCATCTCCTGCAGGTGCCCTTGAGCCAGGGGACCAGGCTCTTCGATGAACAAATCATCATTCTCACTGAAACGGATATTTTCGGGAACAAAAAGGTTGTCCGGACCAAAGCCCGACCGGCACCTGGACAAAAGGTTTTCTTTGATGATTTTACCACCCTGAAACCCGGCAGTTATATTACTCATTTTGATCATGGCATCGGCATCTACAAAGGCTTGCAAACCCTGGAGGTAGAGGGGATCACTAATGATTATCTGATTCTGGAATACCAGGGCGGGGATCTGATCTATGTCCCGGTTGATCGTTTCAACCTGATTCATGCCTACCACGGCAGCAGTGAACAACCACCAAAGCTTACTAAACTGGGAAGCAGCCAGTGGGACCGGGTAAAAGTCAAGGCCAGGAAAGCCATTGATGATTTCCTGGTGGAGTTAATTGATCTTTATGCCAGCCGTCAAGTTGAATCCGGCTATGCTTATCCAAACCCGGATTCCATTTTCGAGGAATTTGAAGCAAGTTTCGCCTATGAGGAAACCTTAGATCAGGGGCAGGCCATTGATGATGTTATCCATGACATGCAGGCTGATCGACCCATGGATCGCCTGATTTGTGGTGATGTAGGTTACGGCAAAACCGAGGTGGCTATTCGGGCGGTTTTCATGGCCGTCACCAGCGGCAAGCAGGCAGCTATCCTGGTCCCCACCACCATTCTGGCCCAGCAACACTATAACACTTTCTGCCAGCGATTCGCCCGCTACCCTATCGTGGTAGAAATGTTAAGCCGATTCAAAACTCCTCACGAACAACGTGAAATCATTGCAAGGCTTCACCGGGGAACCGTCGATGTCATCATCGGCACCCATCGCCTCTTACAGCCTGACATCATCTTCAAAGATCTGGGGCTATTAGTTCTGGATGAAGAACACAAATTCGGCGTCCGCCATAAAGAAAAAATCACCTCCCTCAAACAGCACATTGATGTCCTGGCCATGAGCGCCACTCCCATACCAAGAACCTTACAGATGTCATTGTCCGGTATGAGAACCATGAGTGCCATCACTACCGCACCTCGTGACCGACTGGCAGTGAGAACTTATATAGCAGCCTATGATGAGGAAATCATTAAAGAGGCGGTAGCCAAGGAAATCGGTCGGGGAGGGCAGATCTTTTTCGTTCATAATGCGGTCAAAACCATTGAGGCCATGGCCGCCCACCTTCGGCAACTGCTTCCCGAGATAAAACTTGAAATCGCTCATGGACAAATGAAAGCCGCCGCGCTGGAAAAAGTGATGATGGCTTTTGCTGCCCATGAATTTGACCTGCTCCTATGTACCACCATTATTGAATCCGGACTCGACATCCCCAACGCCAATACCATGATTATCAATAAAGCCCATAAGTTTGGCCTGGCTCAACTCTATCAGCTTCGTGGCCGAGTTGGACGATCTCAAAAAAAGGCCTACACTTATCTGCTGGTGCCAAATCTCGATCAGTTGCCCAACGATGCCCGCCGACGATTGCGAGCCCTTGCCGAAGCCAGTGACCTGGGAGCCGGCTTTCGCGTTGCCATGCAGGATCTGGAAATAAGAGGAGCAGGTAATCTGCTGGGAAAAAGTCAATCGGGGCACATCAGCGCCATCGGTTACGAACTGTATCAGGATTTACTTTCCGAAGCCGTGGCGGAGCGCCGGGATGAGCCGATCAAAAAGCAGGTTGAGCCTGAGCTGAAAATCAATATACCAGCTTACATTCCGACAAACTACATCACCGATATTTCACTAAGGCTGCAAACTTATAAGCGAGTTTCCACCTGTACTGATTACCAGTCACTGTATGAACTGGAAGATGAACTGATGGACCGTTTTGGCTCCCTGCCCGAAGAAACACAGGAGCTATTCAACCTCAGAAAATTAAAGCTTCTCCTGATGGGATATCATATCCATTTTTTTGAAGTAGCAAAAAACCGGGTTGCAATTCATTTCAGCCCTGAGTCCGAACCAAATATTGAGAAAGTTATGTCATTGATCCAGACAGAACCGGAAAACTATCAGCTCACTCCCAATAACGGCCTTATTTTCCGTCAATCAGTTGATCCCGGCGACCTGTTCCCCTGGACTCAAAATCTATTGCAAAAAATCTTTTAACCTGATAGCCTCCCTTTTTCATTTCTCCACGGATAACAACTGCAAAACAGCAGCATCTGGTTTCCCCTCGGGGAGGAGATATTTCAGATAAGGGTTAAAAAGGTATATGCTGTTTTTATACCGTAAACCGTACACCGCAAAAAAAGGAGTATATCTAATGCAGACTCGAAGTACTAAACATCCAGGAAAAAACATATTAGCTCTGATTTTATTAGCCATCATGCTTTTCATCATTCCATCTTTCCTCTGGGCCGCAGACGATGCCGGCACGATCCTGGCCACCATCGGCAGTGAAAAAATAACCATGGCTGATTTTAAACAGGAATTAAACAGCCTGCCACCCAAATACCGGCAAATGACAGCAGATCCGGCTATCCAGAAGGAATTTCTTGATACCCTGGTAACCCGCAATATTATCTATCAGGAAGGAGTCCGCCAGAAAATGCCGGAAAATCCAATGGTCAAAAAACAGGTTGATGCTTTCAGGAAAAAACTGGTGGTTGCGGCCATACTTGATCAGGAAGTTAATCGTAAAATCAAAGATGTCAGCGACGCTGAGCTGAAAACCTATTACGATAAGAACCTCAAGGAATTCCAGCAGCCACGGCAGGTCAAAGCCCGCCACATCCTGGTTAAAGAGCAAAAGCAGGCTGAAGAAGTACACCGGAAATTACTGAAAGGTGAAGATTTCGCGACTTTGGCCAATGAATTTTCAACCTGCCCAAGCAAGGCCAAGGGTGGTGATTTGGGATTCTTCACCAGGGATCGGATGGTCAAGGAATTTTCTGATGTAGCCTTTTCCCTTAAACCGAAAGAAATAAGTCCGGTGGTCAAAACCCAGTTCGGCTACCATATTATTGTTGTTGATGAAATTAAGGAAGGACGGCAACAGACATTTGATGAAGTCAAAACTAAGCTGGGTGATAAGATCCGGGCAGAACGGAAAAACCAGTATTTCAATACTTATATTACTGAGCTCAAAAAACAGATAAAAGTAACAACATATCCGGATTTACTTGACAGCAAAAAATGATGGCTTCATAAAAACTCCATCTGCTTTGTGTTGTACGGTACAAGTTATGCGGTTTCCTCTTTATCATTCGTGCTTTCTTCTCCTGCTTCTGAGCATGTTTTTTTGTTCAGCCTGTGAAAATCGGGGTCAAGAAGTTGTAGCCACCATCGGCAAGCAACAGATAACCAAAAAACAGCTGGAAGCGAGAATCCAGAAATACAAGGCTGTTTTCTCCCATGCCGCTCCACAGGAAACCGTTACCCCGGCTGAACTCAAGCACTTTTTTCTTGACCAGATTATCGATGAGACCCTGGTTGCGATGGAAGGACGAAAAAGGGGGCTGGCGGTCAAGGAAGACAACCTGGAACAGCTTATCCGCAAAACGATGATCGACCTGGGTCGTACAGTAAGCTATCCATCCAGACAGGAAGCCTTGGAATACTACCGGAAGCATAAGAAAGACTATCTGGTGCACAAACAATATGAGACAACCCAGATTCTGGTTGCGGACGAACATCTTGCCTGGGAGCTCAAAGAAAAGATTGAAAAGCATCAGTTAAGCATGGAAGAAGCAGCCAGAAAATACTCAATAGGTGAAGAAGCTTCTAGTGGAGGGCATCTACAGCCCATGAGACTCAAGGACTTTATAGCCGAAATCGACAAAATTATTCCCCGATTGAAACCGGCACAGGTAAGCCCGGTCATACATAGCCCTTACGGCTACCACCTGCTGCGACTGGAACAGATTCTGCCAGCAGGATTTTTATCTTTTTCAGAAGTGGAAAATAAGGTCAAGGATGAGTTTTATGCCCTGAAGCTTAGAAATCATTTCAGCCGCTGGCTGACTGAAGCCCGGGTACGATATCAGGTTAGCATTAAGGCATCCCAATTAGAGGCAATCAATGAAAAATAAACCTGCATACTATTACTTCAGGATAATATTTATTCTGGCGGTATGTACCTGCAGCAACTCCATCCAGACAAGCCAGGCAAAAGTGGTCAATCAACTGCTGGCTGAGGTAGGCAGCCAGATTATTACCACCATGGACGTCATCCAGGCGGTTAACCTGGAATACGGACCACGGAAATTTTCCCAACTCTCCCGTGAAGGCCGGGAACAGGCGAAACAAAAGCAGCTGCACAAACTGGTTGATGATATTCTTTTAGTCCAGCTGGCCCAGAAAAAAGGCATCGATGTAACTGATAAAGAAATTGACCTGACCATCAAGCGGGTCATGGAACAAAACAAGATGAACGATGAACAACTGAAGAGAGCCTTGAAACAACAGGGAATGTCATTGAAAAGCTACCGGAGCAAGCTGATCAGGGATCTTTTGCGCACCAAGCTTATCAACCAGGAAATTAAACCCCATATTATTCTGGCCGACAAAGAAATACTTAGTTATGCGAAAAAGAACAATTTGTTTCCGGAGCACGAGGCGCAGGTTACCCTGTCCCAGATACTGCTCCCCCTGGCCAAGACCGAGACTGAAAAAGACAAACTGAAGAAAACGGTCGCGGAAATAAAAAAACGCCTGAAAAAAGGAGAATCTTTCGCCCCTCTGGCCCGGGAATTTTCCATCGGTCCGGCCGCCGACAGCGGCGGCAAACTGGGAAATTTCAACAAGGGGCAACTACTGCCGGAAATCGAAGCTGTCGCTTTCGGCAAGCTGCCGGTTAATCAGATGAGCGATATTATTCAAACCAGGCTAGGCAACCATTTAATCATGGTGCTCAGGCGCATTGACCCGCAGGGCAGCCGAACCCTGGAATCATTGTCGCCTGAAGTTGAAAGCAAAATCAAGAATGTGCTTTTTACTGACAAAGTCAAGCATGAACTGGAGCAGATGCGGGTAAAGTTACGCCAGGAATTTTCGGTTAAATATAAAAACTCAACTTTCTGAGTTGCCATAAACAGCTGGATTTATACGGTGCACTAACGTAATATCCCCGGCTGTTCCGGCATGGCTCTCGCTCATTCTCGCTGGCCGTCCATGGCCAGCTTCCGAGGCGTCCGCCGCGAATCACATCGTGTGATTCGTTCGGCGGCCAATACCGCTATGAGCCAAGCCCGAACATCCTGCTACAATATCTCTGGCAAACAAGTCAGAAAGTTGAGTAAAAATTAACACTGCTATCTGGTAACCTTTTGTAACAATAATATCATGTTCAACCGGGATTGTTTTTTTTACTAGACCTTCATACAAAGATCATTAATCAGTCATTTTCAGCACTATTGACCAACTTCTCCAAAGTCCCCTTCAACTCCCCGATTCCTGCCCCTGAGGTCGAGGATACAGCCATCAACAGCCGTTTCCCCTGTTCTGCTATCTTTGGAGATAGAGCTGCCAATAATTCTTTGACCCGCTGAGCCGGCAGGGTATCTGTCTGCGACAGGAGAACCAGTTTAACCCGCTTTGTTAACTGGGAATTATAGGCATTCAACTCCCCCATTACTGTCCGGTAATCATGGAACAGCAATGTTTCATCAGCACGGTTTTTCACCGATACCAGCAGGACGATAACCTCTGTTCGTTCCACATGCTTAAGGAACCTGATCCCCAGGCCACTACCCTGATGAGCATTCTCAATCAACCCGGGGATATCAGCGATGATCAGACGCTCATAATCACCGCCGGCCATAATTCCCAGATTTGGTTTCAAGGTAGTAAAGGGATAACCGGCAACCTTTGGCCGGGCTGCCGAAAGGACTGAAATAAGCGTAGACTTTCCGGCATTGGGCAGCCCCACCAAGCCAACCTGGGCAATAACCTTCAAAACCAAGCGCAGTTTTTTCATCTCCCCATCCTCACCCGGCTGGGCAAAACGGGGAACACGCATGGTGGAAGAAGCAAAATGGGTATTACCTTTCCCACCCCGCCCACCGCTCGCCAGCAGCAATTCCTGCCCATCAGTCAGGACTTCGCCGACAAACAGCCGTTCATTGTCATCGGTCAGTTCCCAGACTTCCGTTCCCAGGGGAACGGCAATTTCCAGGGCTGGAGACGCAGCACCATCTTTGCCTTTTCCAGCGCCATTGCCGCCTTTTTTCACCCGGAAAGTCCGCTGATGGACCAGATCAAGCAGAGTATTTTTCTGAGAATCTCCAGTCAGCAGAACATCTCCACCCTTACCACCATTACCGCCATCAGGACCGCCTTTGGGGACAAATTTCTCCCGCCGGAAACTGACACAACCGTTGCCGCCATCACCGGCATGAACCTCAATCGTTGCCTCGTCGATAAATCTCATAATCTTACCCCAAAAAAAATGAGCCCCACAAAGGGGCTCACCTTATTTATACTACTGCAAAAAGCAATAAATCTAGGCTGGAACCGCCGCTGAATAAACACTGACTTTTTTCCTCTTCTTATCCAGGCGCTCATACTTGACCACCCCTTCAGTCAAGGCAAACAGGGTATCATCCTTACCGCGGCCAACATTATTACCGGCATGAATCCTGGTACCACGCTGCCGCACCAGAATACAGCCCGCCGGAACTTCCTGTCCGGAAAAGCGCTTGACGCCCAACCGTTTACTGACGCTGTCACGACCATTGCTGGTGCTGCCACCACCTTTTTTATGAGCCATTTTTATCTCTCCCCTATTTCTTAAAAAAGAGATCTTGCGATTCAGATTACAATTATAACTGCTGATGCTGAATACCTTCGTCAGCAAACAGCAGTTGCCAAATAAACATCTCTACGCCGTAATCTCTCCGATTTTAACCTCGGTTACAAACTGTCGATGCCCACGCATCTTCCTGTAACCTTTACGTCTTTTAGATTTAAACACCAAGATTTTTTTATCTCGCTTCTGCGTCACTATCTCACCGGCAACCTTGGCATTCTCAATACAAGGATTACCAACCACCAGTTCATCTTCCTTGACGATGGCAAGAACCTCAGAAAATTCCACTGCATCGCCGGCATCGCCATCGAGTTTTTCTATCTGGACAACCTGTCCGGGGGTTACCCGATATTGCTTCCCGCCAGTTTTAACCACGGCATACATGAAAATCGCTCTCCTTATATAATCAATGATATACTATATACATCCAAGGCTTCCTTGAAAAATGGCCTTTTTGCCCGATTACTGCGTTAGGCTCAAATTATAATCCTCAAAATATTAAATATATTCCTGCGGTTATAATTTTTGCCTGCCTTGTACTCAAACAAAAATTCTAATTTTTCAAGACAGCCATAAGTCAACAGAGGATGTCGTTTATAAGTTATTCCTTCACGGATGTCAAGCAGTTTTCTACCTGCTTACCGTGGCAAGATTTGTGAATAATCAACATCTTCACCAGCAACTTTTTAAACCGCAACAACATAATCAATCTATAATTCTTTAAGTTTATCTTTGGCAATCGCCGCGCTATTACTGTCTGGAAACTGTTCAACCAACTTTTGATAAAATCCCTTAGCTTTTCCATCAAAACCAATGGCCTGATATGACATGCCGACTTTCAGCAGGCTGCCGGGCACTTTCTTGCTTTTGGGATAATCCGCCAGAACGCGTTTGAATTCAGTAATGGCCTGGGCAAATTCCGACAGTGAATAGTAGTCTTCTCCCAACCAGTAGCGGGCATTACTAACCATCTCATGCTTCGGATAAGCCCGGATAAAAGCATGAAACAGATCAATGGATTTTTCAAAATTGCCATTTTTATAATAGCCAAAAGCCTGCTGATAGGTCATCATTGCCTTATCCGCAGACACTGTCTTTGACTTGCCGCCAACCACTGCTTTTTTGGCCGGAGTCACAGTAGAAGATTTTACTTTTTGTTTTTTTTCAGCTGCTTCGACAGCTGATCGAACCAGATGCTGACTGTTCTTTAACGCCAGGTCACGAATGCCATCAACTTTCAACTGCAAATCCTGCAATTGGATTTCCAGTCCCTTCTGCTTTACCTCCTGATCCTGCACCTGCTGTTCCAAGGTGGAGACTTTGTTTCGCAATTTTTCTACCTCGGGACGTTCATCCAAAGGCATTTTACAAGAGGCGCAGAAGCACAGACAGCCACACACCAAGATTACGAAAAGACGCTGCATCATTTCACCCTCTCATCCTATGGAAAAGATTCATCCCCATCACTTGGATTTTTGTGACTGCTGCCAATCAGCCATGAATCGCTCAATGCCAATATCAGTAAGCGGATGTTTAGCCAGCTGCATCATGACTTTAAACGGAATAGTTGCCACATCAGCCCCCATTTCAGCTGCTGCCAGGACATGCATTGGGTGACGGATACTGGCAACGATAATTTTGGTTTGGTAGCCATAATTATCAAATATCAGGGCAATTCTTTGAACCAGATCCATTCCATCAGTGGCGATATCATCCAACCGTCCGACAAATGGACTGACATATGAGGCTCCGGCTTTAGCCGCCAGCAGGGCCTGCAAGGGTGAAAAAATCAAGGTCACATTGGTCTTTATTCCCTTATCAGCAAGAACCTTCACCGCCTTTAGCCCTTCTACAGTCATTGGTATTTTAATGACGATATTGTCGCCCAGGCCGGCCAGTTTTACGGCTTCTTCAATCATCCCTTCAGCTTCAAGAGATATGACTTCCGCGCTTATGGGACCGGGGACTAAACGGCTTATTTCCATAATCATTTCAACGAAGTCACGACCTTCCTTAGCCACCAGACTGGGATTGGTGGTCACTCCGTCAACCAATCCATACTCACTGGCCCGTCTGATTTCCTCAAGGTTTGCCGTATCAATAAAAAATTCCATCACTTTCCTCCCGAATACCATTTTTCTTTAAGTGTTAACTAAATTGAGCGATTAGCTTTTAGCCGTTAGCTATTAGTTCAATGATTAAAGGGATTTCACTATATACATTTACCTGTTGGTCACTGTGTATTATGTAAATCTTCGACTTTATCTATAGATTGACAAATTTTTATTATTTCTCACAGAGACACGGAGTCACAGAGGGCAAATGACTGGGGTTCTCTGTGACTTTGTGCCTCTGTGACTTTGTGCCTCTGTGAGAGTATTTTTGTCTTTTCTGAAAACGTAGCCGAATATTTACTGTATTATTAACCTAAAATCTTAATTTTACTCAGCTAAATGCTAAGAACTAATTGCTTAACTTAAGTGTTAGATTTTATCCCACCAATTGTAATTTGATTGCCAAGAACTCATCCGCATTTTTTTATTTCCGGATAAAAACTACTGAATATCCCCTAAAATGATTTCGGCAACCGGATATTCCTTCTCACCACCATTTTCCCGGTATTTTTCCAGCAACATGGCAATATCACATTCTTTTTCCGGATGGATAAAATGCGGCGCAATCTCGCAAAGAGGGTAAAGGACAAAACCCCTCTTGGCAATGGCCGGATGGGGAATAATCAGATCATGTTG
>JAYEKE010000103.1 GCA_034660915.1 Pseudomonadota bacterium | reverse complement strand
TCAAGCAAAAATCATACGGGGGGCGGGAGCGATAACAGGCGGCTACAGGCCCCGGATGCGGGGCAAGGGGAAGCGAACGGCAGAAGAACTCAGGCGATTTTTTCCTTTAGAATCTCTTTATTAAAGTCAAGGCTGTAACTCAAGATCGTATTAATATTAAACTTTTTTGAGGCATCAAGAATTTCAATACCGGTCAACTTGCCATCACTGGTCGTATCCAGATTAACCCCTTCCGCGATCTCAACCACCCCATCCGGTTGCCGCTCATCAAGACCGAGGTACAAAGCGTCGACTTCTTCATCATAAAAAACTTTCATCTAACCCGCCCTTTCTTTAAAGGATAATTTGTTATCACAGTAGCAACATCATCACTTACGGAAATCACAATCTTTACTGGATACTTGCAACCCGGCAAGTTGATTATCAATTCGCTTTCTCCTTTACGCAATTGCATCGCCAATAGGTTTTTCTCAATTTCAGCTTCCGAAAGTTTGTACAATTGCGCTCTACGCCGGGCATGACGGGCGAATTTTACCAGCACGCTGATCGACCTTTCGCAAAAATCCTGATTGAACAATAAAATTTATAACTTAACAATATCTCTTTTTAATCTGGTTGTCAAATTTACAAAAACCTCCTATCTGAAAATGCATTATGAATTGTACACTCATCCGCTAAAGTAATTACACGAAGATAACGACCATCGAGAGCTGATACCCGCGCCCAATACGGTAAACCGCAAAGGGGTCAGGTCTTGAAAAATAACTTTTTTTCGTGAGTATCAGAGGGGGGGGGCGACGTTCAACAATAAAGCAAAAGTCTTTCTTTTGGACGATTGGTTCATCCCGCTTATTTTTCATCATAGCGAAAAGTCCTGCCCATGACAGGCCCATGCCGAAACAATGAGAGAAAACAATAGAGGCACAAAAAACACCCTTGTTCAGCAACCATCATTAGAGAAAAAGCCGATATCGCTGTGGGAACCGGCAAACCTGAACTGTTTCAAGGGGCTGCCCCAGATATTTACGAACTATGAAACAATATCGGTATGTGCCGCAAAAGCCTGGGACAGTTCCCTTTTAAACCACAAAGGCTCGGGGACAGTCCCGGTTTTGCAATGATGTTTTTATGAAGTCCGTCAGCGCAAATGACGATTCTTTTCATGAGGAAATGTGAATTATGGGGACATTATGTTTTTTTAGTTGCAATCTCACCTTAACCGGCAGTAGAACTATTCATTCTTTCCCCATAGTCAGGAGAAAGCATTCTCTTTCCATGCACAACAGCCAACACATAAATGACTAACCCTCTAACTTCATAAATAACTCTGTAATTATAGACAAAATGCTCTCTTACGGAATCATCATTTTCTTCCGGTACAACACGTCCTGCAAAAGGAAATAATTCAAGGTTTTTTGTTGTATCTATAATCTTTGTCACAACCGAACATGCGTAATAAAATGAATCCTTTTCAATATATTTGGCGATCGCCTCGACATCACGCAATGATCCGTCTGTCCAGATTACTTTATAATCCATCTATCAAGCCTTTTAACCACTGCTGGCTGTGAATGAATTTTTTTATCTTTTATTTGTTGCCGGGCATTTTTTAATTTTTCAGCAATATAGAGATGGTACTGAATATCCTCAAACGTACTTTCGTCTGGTAGATTTTGAATCAAATTTTCTGCTTCCAATTTTTCTGTTGCCGGCATTTTATCCTCCTGAAAAAAATCGAGCTTAAATTATACCTAAACTGAGCGATTAGCAGTTAGCTGTTAGCAATTAGCCTTTAATAATCAGGACTTTACGTTGATTAGTAACAACAACCATTGGGTGAACATGTATAATATTAGACATCTTGTAATCATTGAGCTAATAGCTAAGTGCTAAAAGCTAAACGCTTAATTCAGGTTATAGTTTCTCGCGCAAATCAGATCATCTATCATAACAATTTGCAATCCCTGAACCTACTCATCATGTTCATATACCTTAAATCCCCGGCTTCGGCAATAGTTGTCCTGCTTGTGTAGTTACGGGGACAGTATACTTAACTCAAGCTTTCGCGATGTTTGTTTTTGGGCCTGGGTATTCCGCTGAAATGCCGCGGGAGATTAAAAGCTACCGGCCATGGAATATAACAGTTTAAGACCTGAGGATTTCAGAAAAATTTTTCGGGGAAACAATGGGAATGGATCGGTATTTTTTCAAGTCAAGAAGATCTTTATCGCCACTGACTACATAGTCTGCCTTAACCGCAATAGCTAAAGCAATGATATTATCATCATCCGGGTCTCGAGATATTCCTGATACTTTTTCCAGGGGGGCTGCCAGAATGGCTTGACAACGTAAATAATCAATAATTTCACTAACGGTATCAACCGGCAATTTTATTTTCCCGGTCAGCTTTTCTTTCACTTCACGAATGATGAATTCACTTATGAAAATTTCATGATTAACGATGCAATTCTCCAACAACAGATGGCAGACACCATGGGTTGCAAACGCGGCGATATAGACATTTGAATCAATAACAATATTCAAGTTAATGCCTTGAACACATCTTCATCAATAAGATATCCGGAAACTTCCGCAAAAGGAAGTGTCTTTGACCGTAATTTTCTGAAGCGTTTAACAGCCAGATAGTTTTTTAAAGATTCACGGACAAGATCACTGAGAGCCTTATTTTCAGACTTGCACAACTCCTGGAGAGATTCCTTCATCTCCTCAGGAAGACGAATAGTAATAGTGGTAGTGGCAGTATCCATAGCATAAACCTCCTTCTCCATATCGTAAGACATGGTCTCACATGCGCGGAACAATGTCAACTTAATTTTTGTAATTACGGGGACAATAATTACGGGGACAGTATACTTAACTCGATCTTTCGCGATGTTTGTTTTTGAAAAATAATGCGGGATCTGCACATCATTCGGAAAATTGCGAAACAGTATAAATGAGAGAAAACCGTACCTGCGGTGTTTGTCAGAATAGATGTCGTGTGGTATAATAAATTCTTTAAGGGAAGAAAATAGACCAGTAATATTTACATCTTCAAACCGCCGGGAAGAAGACATAATCAGACTGTCGGTGACAAATCTGAAAGGGAATGTGATACAGTCGATATTTACCGGTTCTCAGGCTTGATCCGGCCAGCCGTTTTCATCGAGGTAGGCGACAAGGTTGGGCGGGCGGTATTTTTCATCTTGGAGAAAACGGGTTTTTACGGATTCGTGGATCAGGGTCGGAATGCCAGGGTTTTCCAGAGAACGGTGATGTTTTTCTTTGATGCGGTAAAAACTTCGACGAGAGTTATGCAGAGTTGTCGGCTAAAAGTGAGCCGTCTTTATCGGGTTTATAGCTGCCGCCGATATCGCTGTGGGAGCCGGCAAACCAGACCTGTTTCAAATCGAGATTGGGACGCGGCTGCCAGATGGTAGGAATGAAATCGGAGCGCTGTTCGTCGATTGCCAGGACGTGACGGGCGATGTGGGTGTTTTTACCAAGTTTGGTATCGTAAAATTCGTCGCTGTCGGAAAAAAGGCCGAGAAATGAGATCGGAATCCCCATTGAGCCAACCGTATCCCAGGCACCGACAAAGGCGATCTCCCGGGAAGGGTGGGAGTGTTTGTTTTTGATGATGGGGTCGTAGTAGGAGCCGATACCCCAATCGTAAAAAACCTGCTGGGAAGTATTATCGCTGCCGTGAGGTTGAATGGCGCGGGCCAGGCGCAGAACGTTGCTGGGAAAATCTTTGCTTGAGTTTTTTTCGGGGCGATTCCAGGTGCCATCGGCGCAAATGACAATTTTCTTCATGCGATAGATCCCCAGGTGACGCTGACGTTTTCAGCTTTAGAGGATGGCTTGGTGTGCTGGGTTTGCGGCCTAAGCCTTTAACTTCGTAGGCAGCGGCGAAGAAGGTTTTGGTTTGGGTGTGAAAGATGGTTATCCGACTATATCACAACCCCTGTTTTTATTATCTCTTCCAAAAAACCACTATCATCATGTTTTCTTTCAATAATCAGTGGCTCAATTCGATCATCGACAAGTCTGCTTATCTTCCAAATAAGCGGTCTCGTATAAAAATAATCTTCGTTGGACTCATCCAAAATAATAGCAACATCAACATCGCTATCCTCTTTCTGTGTACCTTTAGCATAAGAGCCAAACAGAACAATATCATCAAACTTCATCTGTTTTGAAAGAAGCTTTTTATACTCCTTTAGTTTTGCAATAACTTCTGTTTTATCCATAAATGCAGCTCCTCTGTTTCTTGTAAAATTTGAGTACACCGCTCTTCTGTTAGACTTTTCAATAAACGCTCTTTATTTGAAGGGTATCGAGCTTCAATATTCATTGGTTCAAGTATATCGATAAAATTCTTTTGAGATTCAGAAAACAAACTATAAAGAGATGCTTTTTGGGCAGGTGGGTCTTTGCGATTCTCAAAATCAGCAAATGAACCTGGATAATTACGGCAAAATGATTGCCGTTCCAAGTAGTTGGTCTGGCTGAAGCATTTTGATAATCGAGAAGCTTGATTACCGGGTAGTTAAACTGCAGGTCACAACCCCATAAACCATATGAGAATAGGGAAAGAAAGAACTGGGTGCTCTTTAAATTACTATACCATTGTTTCTATTTTTCTGCAATTTTTCCAAAGACTTTTTTTTTGCAAGCATTTCAGTTACCGCGACCATCCATTTTTTCAACATATCAATTCTTCGCCGGTGGGGCTGGGGGCGGTGTGGTTTGGCCATGGACGCACAAGGACAGTCACAAACAGGGGGCTGCCGGCTCAAGCCCTTAACTTCGTAGCTGGTGGGTCTTACTAATGACCAAAAATGTCAGGTTTTCGGTCAGGCACTAAAAGGTACAAATTGTAATTCGTATTGACAAAATACACCAAACGGGGCGCTATATCTTAAAAGGAGAAAAGATCTTTTCAGAATATCAACAACAGCATTAACTATATCTTTGAATATAGCCGCTTTAAGTTTACCAACTTCCATTTCCATCAAAGAACTATTGGCAGTGAAAAGTTTGGCTGGTCTTGCATAGCTCACTATTCCTGCGGCTTTGCTCAATCGGATCGTACAAATCAAACCCAAATCTGAGCGCCAATTCTGCGAACTTATTTTTGAGAGAACCCTTAGTTTAGAAGATGAAAAATCTGAGAAAGGGAATTTGACAAGTACTACGGAACCTTCTGTAGGAAAGACCATGCTTCATCCTCCTCCGGACGATTCCAATCTTTTGAAAGCGCTGCCTCGCTTAAAAGCGCTGTCTCGCTAATGACATCCGAATCTGCATCAAGAATAGTGATTATCGCCCGGCGAGGAGAACTTAAACGGATAGGTTTCTGCAGGCGAACTTCACCGTTTTTCTCAATAATTGCTTCTACTCATCGTCTCGACAAGGCCGACCAGCTCTTGGGGAACCAGCATGATTTCCAGCTTCAGAGCCCGGCTCAGTTGCATCAGGGTCGAGATTTTGGGATCGCCCTCGGCCTGCTCAATCCGGCTGATCCGAGCCTGCCTGAGCTCCCCGGCCAAGTGAATAAGATCGAAACCCATGATATTCCGAGAAATATAAAATATTATTAAAATATCTCGCAGCATATCAACTGCTCTTGTTTTAGTCAAATATTAAGAAAGACGGAAAAGGAAAAAAGGAGGAAAAAAGGGGTCAGACACCTTTAAATTTTGAAGGTTGACAAAGAGGTGGCGAGCCGGTGCCAAAAATCGTACCCTACACGGAAGACCCTACTGCCAGCGATTTTAGTTCAGACGCCATAAGCTGAATCAGACAGGGCCAAAAGTTTTCGTCCTGGACCCTCTTCCAGATCAAACCCTGAGGCAGAAAACGCTGCATCTCAAAATTGAACTCTTTATGGACAGCCGGGTCTTCAGACATCGCCCGAAGGCGCTGATTATACAATTTAAGATAATCATCCACATGGCACTGATAGTCGGCTATTTTTTTCAGCAATAAACCCGGTGCCGGCGTCACTCCCTGCTGATTCAGCCAGGCGAGATCCCAAAGGTCACGGTTTTTGATGCGATTGGGCCTGAGTGCGAAAGCCAGCAGCTTATCGGCCATAATTTCACCCAGACTCTCGGCCTGAATTATCAGACCGGTGGTGCCCATCTCGACTCCGTAATGATTGCGCAACAACATGGGGCAACGCTCATAACTGGGAACCGCGCAGATATCGAGATTAATCTTCCGGGCCGGCAAATGGCGGCTTTGGGGATGGGTTATAACTTTCATTTTCCAGGTTGAAACGTTGCCGGTTTCCCTTTGGGGATCTGTCACCTCAACCGGCAAGCCATACTTTGTCTGCAGCCGCTCTACCAGCAAAGACCCGAGATCGGACAACTGTTTTTGTTCAAAATCACGGCCTCCACTGAAATCAAGATCTTCGCTTAAACGCTGGGAGCCATAAACCGCCCGGAGACAGGTACCGCCGATAAAAGTAAGATCTTTCAGCAAACCGGCATCACTCATCTCTCTGAGAATGTCATGATGTAAAAGCTCTTTTTCAACCGCGGTTCGCAGGGGCAGCATTCCCTCCCGGCCCGTCAAGGCCTGAGTAACCAGTTTATCAAGCAAGTTCACTGATGGCCTCCATGTCGATCAGCTCCATACTTCTGCGTGATGATACCATATCTTTCAGGGCCAAAGCCACAGACGCCCTCCACAACCGGCAACGTTCATCATAAACCAGATCAGACATGAGGGCGGAGAACTTTTTTTTAGTGTGAACAAATTCAATTTTGCCAAAATCAGCGCAATCAACAATATGGCTGCGGCCGCTGGATTTCAAGGTCAGCCATTGCAGAGGAATCTGAGAAATAATGCCGGCGTCGCTGAGGGCCGATTCCAGGCTGATGTAATTGAATTCATGGGCCCGCAAGCGGGCAGCGGCATGATAGAGAACTAAATCGCGCGGGAAAGCAACCTTGGGATAAACGTACAATCCGCGACAAACCCTTTGCAACAGACCGTTTTTTTCCCCCCGGCCGAGAACAGCCTTAAAGGCGGCCGGCGAAAGTTCCGGCAACAAGGCACTTAAGTCGCGCAGAGAAAAAAGATAATGATCAGGATCGGCCAGTTTTTCGATGCCGGCCGTAAATTTTCTCAAAGGCTGCATAAATATCACAGATATTAAGGCGGCAAAGACAAATAAGGTGCACAACAAGTATCACTTTATACAGCTTAACGTATACCCTCGTCAAGAAAAAAAGCCCTCTTTTTCATCTCCTTAAGGTAAGCAGTCGATGAATTTTAGTATCTGTCGAGCGTAGTCACGAAAATCATCCAGATGCTCGGTGATAATGCGATAGACGATTTTCCAATCTATCTCCTGATAAGCATGCACAACTGTATTTCTAAATCCGACGGCTTTGCTCATACGTTCTGCGACAGCGTCATCAAGGCAACCCGCCCGCCTCAAGGCCTCAAAAGTCCTCGCCATAGTTTCTGGAACCGGAACATCCTGATCGCTGATAATATGAAGTCCGATATCAACACACTGCTGAACAGCCCGCTCCAGGTTCAGGACAATAATGTCCTGCAAATCGTAATCATCAATAAGCAAGTCGCATGATGCCGGGGTTTTATCCTGCACACGTTGAAGACAGCGTCTCAGGCTCTCCAGCTTGTTCAGCACAATATCTTTATCCATCGACAAACCTCCTCTGCCTTTCCAAAAGAGTTCTGGAAACGTAGGGCATCATGTCCGCCTGATTATAAATCATTTTTTTTATCTGCCCGGCCAATACACCTGCCTCTTCCTGAAACAGAACTCGACCCTTACACAATACCTGCTTCAAAATCGTCCCGGATAGAGTTGACAAGTCGACCAGATCAACATTCCGTAACAACTTCTGTTCCAATCGTGCTGCAAGCGTCATTTTAGATTCAGCACCCAGCGGACGATCATAGATAAGCGCGAGATCCACATCGCTGTCGGGGCGCATGTTACCGGCAGCAGCAGAGCCATAGATGATCGCAAGCTTCAGCCCCTTTTCGGCACGCAGCACATTAACTGTTTCAGCAAATATGTCTATAGGTTCCAGCTTTTGCATTTTTATTTGGGCCATAAAGGGACGTTCTTGATTTATTGATTTAACGAAAGACGGGTATGCGAAAACTGTCTCCGAGAACTGGTCGGTCAGAGATACGCTGAGAGTTTGCTAATTATGTCGGAACGACAGTGCAGAAAACGCAAAATCTCTATGTCGATATCGATACTATGGTAGAAAATATAATGCTTACCTTCCACCATATACCGAAAATCACTGCGCAGCATTGGATGGTTTCTCCCCATTTCGGGGAATTCAATCAGAAAATCCAGCCGCTGTTCAAGGCGTTGCCGGTAAATCAGCAGTCGCTTTTCACCCCAGGTTTCGAGCGTGTACTTCGCAATATCCGCCAAATCATTCTCAGCCGCCCGAGTCAACCAGTAGCGACCTGAATTCATTCGTCACTCCCGCGGAGCGTCCGAGATATTATATCTTTGATAGAGTTAGGACTTTGACCACTTGCAGCAGATACTTCCAAGGTATCATTTAAGTCGTCCCAGGCTGTTTCAACAATTACACGCTCATCCATACGCCGAAGAGCATCTCGGACCACTTCGCTGGCATTCCCGTATAAACCGGAGTTAACCTTTCGCTGAACAAGTTCGTAAAGTTCGGGTGTTACTGATACATTCATTTGCATGATGAAAGCTCCTGACATTTTTAACGTTCACTGAATAACAAAGATAGCGCGATTCTTTATAGCAGTCAACGAAAAAAGAGGGGGGAGAAATAACACCAGCAAAAAGTATAAAATATTTTTCGAGGCTGAATTTTGGTTCCCAGCCTAAGGCTGTAAGTTTTGAGACATCGAGAATCATTCAAAAACACTTAACCCCTCATCGCGGAAAAAGCCTCTCAGCCTAAGGTCAAAAGTCACAAACTGACAGTTATTATTTTTTAGGACTACAGCCGAAGACAATTGGATGGAATCTAAGGTTCTCAATCCCTTTTGACCATATCTCATTAGTAGATCCTTAGATAATTGAATAGCATCAAAATCTATCTCAACCCAAGAATATTTGTTGAAATCATCTTCAAAAGCATCCATGACAACTTTTGCGCTTACCTTATCAATCTCATTAGTCCTAACTTTTTTCCAAATAGTAGATCTAAATTCTAACTCAGCAATACCTGACAGGTAGATTTCCTCAACCTGAGAAATCACTTTCTCTACCTCACGTGTGCTATCTTCTGTATGGTACAACTTTACAAGTGCGGAAGTATCAAGAAAAGCTATCATAAATAACTCTCCCTTTCATTAATGACAGTGTCACTCAAATTTCCGTTTAATTTTTCAGTTGCTTTTCTTGCCTTTTTAAAAGAAAAATTAGTTAGATTTACTTTTTTAGATTCTTTAGGAGGTGGATTTTTTTTTAAAGAACGAATGAGAGACTTAACAATAAAAATATCTCGAGTCGATAACCCGTTCAAATCAACATTTTCCATAGTTTCTCCTTATTTTGCCATACCACAAGGGCACTTCCTTCGGTCGCAGCATACACCAGACTAAAGCGTCTTTTTATAACTATTATAAACTTGTTTGATTCCCTCTTCAAGGGTAAACCCCTTTTCAATAGCAGATTAATCCGGCAAAAGCAGTAATAAAAAAGGAGGTTAAAGGAAAAAGGATCGAACCCTCCATCGCTCATTGAAAAATTGCACATATAGAGTATAATTTGATAATCCATACCATAAAGTTATAAAAGTCAAATAAAAGTCAAATTAAGGAGGCAGCAATGGGCAATAAGAAAATCATCATCTGCTGTGACGGCACCTGGAACAACCCCGAGCAGAAGGAAGTCACTAACGTGGTCAAGGTGGCTCGAGCGCTGCGGCCGGCGGGGGGCGACGGGGTGACACAGGTGGTTTTCTACGACTGGGGCGTTGGCTCTGAAGGCGGAATCGGGAAGCTGACCGGGGGCGCTTTCGGCGAGGGCATCGACAAGAACATCCAGGATGCCTACCGTTTCCTGGTTCACAATTACGAGGATAGCGATGAAATCTCTTTTTTCGGTCTCAGCCGCGGCGCGTATACGGCCAGAAGCACGGTGGGAATGATTCGCAATATCGGAGTGCTGAGAAAGGAGTTTGCCGGGCTGATTCCCCGGGCTTACCGGATGTATCGCTCCAAGGCCGGGCCGGACGTGGCGGCGGCCAGGCGCTTCCGGAAGAATTACAGCCGTGAAGTGCGGATTAAATTCATCGGCGTCTGGGATACGGTGGGCGCCTTGGGAATTCCACTGAAAGTGGTGCGGGAGCTTTTGACCCATGGGAAATATGATTTTCATGACACCCGGTTGAGCCGAAGCGTTGACAACGCCGCCCACGCAGTGGCTGTTGATGAAAAACGGGTGGATTTCAATCCGGCAGGATCAATTTCCTCTGCTGAGATTGAGGGTATAGGCCGAGCTATCACGATCCAGCTGGATCTCGGCTGATATAAATCATTAAGCCCCCAAAACGCGAGTCACTGTGTCGTTTAACTATATGATTTTATCCAGTCAAGAACATACTGCTGCCAGAAACCACGTTTTTCCTGAAGAGATTGTTTTCTGACGCCTACCTTTTATTCGTAATGGGTCCACAGCCTTATAATCTTAACAATTTTTTCTTTCTGAAAAACTTGATAAACAAGTCTGTGTTGGATGTTTATTCTGCGGGAGTATGCTCCAGCCAAATCTCCAATTAACTTCTCGTAGGGTGGTGGGTTTTGGAAAGGATTTTCCGATATTATTTCAAGTAGTTTTCGCGCCTTACTTTTCAGACCCGCATGCGTGAGTTTCCTGGCATCTTTTTGAGCTTGCTTTGTAAACAGCAATTTCCAATTCACCAATCAAGCTCCTTTGAACATTTTGATAAGTCTTCATCCAAACCTTTCTTGATTGATTCTCTCATTCCAGGAATAGATAACAAGAAAAGAGTTTCAGAAATAGCATTCCAGTCTTCTTCTGAAATCAAGACAGCGTTGGATCTTTTCCCCGTAATCACAATCGGTTGGTGTGAAGATGCTGTTTCATCAATTAGACTGTACAATTTTGAGCGGGCTTCAGTTGCGTTTAATATAGTCATAATCATTACCTCCTGACTCCAGCGTACGTATTCGCGAGCGTAATGTCAAGTGATATTTGGGCACATAAGCCGGCAGGAAAACACGGATATTTACGGCTGGCAATCTTTAATCGATATAAAGCTGCCTTAAGGGTCTCTCAAAAATAACTTCACATTTTAAAAATGAAAGTCTGATGTTTTTCTCCTTGGATAAATTATGTTTGCGATACATAATGTTTACCATGCATAATATTCTGAGTCAATATCGAAAATAATGGAGTTTACGATAAGCGTACGATAAGGGGACGTTGTTGCTTTATTGCTTTAAGGCTTTTGCAGCAGCATGCTTGATACCGATAGCGTCAAACAGTCGAACCTGCTGAAGAAAGAAAAAATACTAGCTATCGTACCAGAGACGCAAACCAGGAACCAGAGTGAAATGTTTTTTATCATGGGAAATCATGACAGCTCCGGTTTCAAGGGCATGGGAAGCGATCCAGACATCATTGATGGGAATTGGGGTGCCGGCACGTTTTAAAGAAGTTTTTACCATGCCAAAAACTTCAGCAGTTTCATGAGAGGCGTTCAAAATGGCAACACTTGATTTACCCATAAAGGTACGCAGGATGTCGATATTTTCCTTGTTACGATTTCCCCCTTTAAATCCGGCATACAATTCGCCAAGAACGAAGATTGACATAAAGACTATTTCAGCACCGGCCAAAACATTGAGAATATCCTGGTCACCACCAAGATATGATGTGTAGGCATTGGTATCAAGAAGAACTTTATTCATCTCCAATCCTGCCGGTCAATGGTACGGAAATCCTCGATATTTCTGTTGAATTCTTCTATATCTTCTGCGGTCCAAACCCCGCAAAGATCAGAAAAATCCTGCCGGTGGTCCCGAAAATTACCGGCTGCCAAGCCAAGTGAATCAGCCAACAGTTTTTTGATGGTTTTATTAAGGCTCATCCCCTGCTGGCGGGCTTTTTCCCTGATCAGGACATCCAAAGGATCATCAAGTCCGTGTATGGTTATAGATTTCATACCCGCATCCTCCCCTGTGAACCATAAATAGTTCAATATGGTTCAAATATAGTTCAGATTTTAACCGCTGTCAAGCAAAAAAATAAAGAACAAGGCCCATTGGATGTACGTAAAAGCCTAGAAAGCTGTCCTGCAAAAGTAAAATTTAGTCTTTCTCCGGTTTCTACCAAGAGCAAGTAAACCCTAATGCGGGCTTGAAGCCCGCAACCAAAAATTTAATTAGTGCGCCCGCAAATAAGTGCTCTTATCAGAGCCTTGCATAAGTTTCTTCATCAGAACCTTTGCCTGACGGCAAAGAACCCGTGAAGCACTTAACATTTTCTTATTTTTCAAACCAGAAAATAACCTGTAAGGCACTAAAAACAATTTCCATCAAGTCGATAAACGTGATAGACTTTACAACTAATAACGGTATTTTTTTTGGAATTAAGCCTATGGAATGATAAACAATGCTCTCATATGAAAATGCGCTCAAAATACTGGATCAATACGGAAAAGAGGCAGCATGGACCAAGCACTGTCTTGCGGTTGCTGATTTAGCAGCCATTATTTCCACGGCTTTAGGGGAGAAGGCCGAACTAGATACTGAATTTCTGCACTCCGCGGCACTTCTGCATGATATTGGCCGATATGTAACCCATGACCCAATTCTTCACGGAGTTGAAGGCTATAAACTGCTTACAGAACTAGGGTATCACCGGGAGGCCTTCGTTTGTGCCTCGCATATCCTTTATGGTCTCAACCGTCGGGAAGCGGTACAATATGGTTTGCCGGAAAAAGACTTTATCCCCACTTCATTTGAACAGAAATTGATACCTTTAATCGATTTCCTGGTTGAATTCGACAATCCTACAACTTTAAAAAAGCGGTTTTCCTCTTTGCGAAAACGTAATATCGGCAATGTCTATTTCTTGACCAAACTTGCTGAGGCCGAACTGAGGGCAACCTCATTTCAACGGGAAATCAATGAAAAATTTGGCATTTTATTGGAGGATATTGTGAACAACCAAGAAGGAGAAAAAATGAGTCAACAGATTAAAATTATGCCATGTCTAGATATGCAGAATGGCCGGGTTGTCAAGGGGGTTCATTTCGTCGACATCAAGGATGCCGGCAATCCGGAAGAATGCGCTAAAGCTTATTGCGATGCCGGAGCCGACGAGCTCGCCTTGCTGGATATCACTGCCACGGTGGAAGGCAGATCCACTATGCTTGACGTGGTTAAACGGGTCTCTGAAGTCACCACGGTACCGTTTACAGTCGGCGGAGGTATTGCTGACGTAGGATCAGCGGAAGCGGTGCTGAGTGCCGGGGCAGACAAAATATCCACCAGTAGTGCCGCCTTTCGGAAACCTGAAGTAATCGCGGAAATGGTAAAGGCTTTTGGTGCCGACAAGGTAACGGTTGCCATCGATGTGGATCAGAATGCTGCCTTGCCCTCAGGCTATGAAGTCTATATTGACGGTGGGCGGACAGC
>JAYEKE010000102.1:32529-39251 GCA_034660915.1 Pseudomonadota bacterium | reverse complement strand
TTAAAAAAGATATGGCATCTTTCCAAAAGCTCATAATTCCGTTGTGGAACTGTTTTATATAGGTCATAGCTAGAATATGCGGCTTGTCATTTAATCTACTATTAATATTTGCGTGTATATTTGGGAAGATGTCGTCTGTGATTACAATACTAAAATACTCTTGACCTTCTTCAGAGTTCCTAAAATTGCAGGACCCGTGCATTTTTAACAACAAGATGCGATCTTTTGAATTGTTTTCATTACCAGTGTGAGGGAATGTTGAATAATTATAACCTCCGAATGGCGACCACCTCTCACTGAAATAAAGACCTTGGTCCAGAACACAATCATAATTAAGAGTCAAAATACGTGCTTCAGATGGTATTGTTTTTATGAACTTTTTTAGGAGAGGGTATTTGTCGTAATTATCCACATGTAGATACGTTATATCTACCTGATTTACTATCTGTTGAACAATAACTTCTCTTATTTTGTCGAGGTGATCTGCAAGTGAACTATTTATCTGGCGAAAATGCAGAACCTTCAAATCCAAAATGGACAGGAACTGTTCTATATCAGGAAAGGTACGTCCATATTCTTCGTGAATTTCTGGAAACTTTGAGATATCAAGTCTTGCCATTAAATCATGTGTCAATGGTGCGCTATCTCCAATAACAGCACGAGTAAATCCTGCACCTAAAAGGCTTTATGAAATTGAAGGCATGAGCCAACAAGAAAGAGCGTCTCTTTCCCATATCAAGGAGTCTGCAAGCCGGATTAAATCAATCGATTCAACTGTTGATACGAGCCGAATTGAGAAAGTAATTGAATCTAAGACTCGAGAGTTTATTGAACTTCTTTTAAAAAGATTTTAAAAAATTTATTGACGTGTGGCCGGATAAGAATTTATATTTTAGTAAGTGGGCGTCCCGTTCCCGAAAGGCAAGCTGACCTCTGAGTAGCGAGCATATTTTATGTCTTGATTTTTGCTGATAAATAGACGATAATTTAATATAGTTTGTATGATGGGAGGCGTAAAATATGAGAAAGATGGTTATCAGCTTCAAACTGCCGGCAAATATCCATCAGAAAGATGGTTATTTTGTTTCGTATTGTCCGGCCCTGGATGTTTTTTCTCAGGGGGCAACGGAAAAAGAGGCTAAGAATAACCTGGTTGAAGCATTAACTGTCTTCCTTGAATCTTGCATTGATCGCGGGACACTTGACACGGTCTTGAAAGAGTGTGGGTTTCGTCCTGATATCCCCGGTGATAAAACAGTTTATCCACCTGATGAATACATTGATGTTCCCTTGACTTTTGTTGCCGCTGATGCTCTTGGTAAATTTCAGTGCCACGCATAACCCCTGTTTCCTGGAAGGTGCTTGCATGCGTTTTTGAAAAAGCCGGATTTGTTTTTGACCGGCAAGCTGGATCACATCGAACATATGTAAAAAGTGGTGTAGCCAGGCCAGTAGTTATCCCCGCACATAAAGAAGTATATCCTGAAATAATTAAATCAAATATGAAGACTGCGGGGATGAGCAGAGAAGAATATTTTTCATATCTTGAACAATGCAAATAAACGCCCGCCTGATCTTTTTTCTTTTTAATATCCCTCTGTCATAATATATCTCTTGGTGGAGGTCACAGTTTGTGACCTCAAGTTTTTAAGCTCCTAATCAGATAACGGTGTGGGCCTGGCCGGTTCCATGATCGATGGAAATGGCTTTATTAGGTGGGGTCTTGTAGAGGAGTTTTACGATCTCACTTCCCCGCCTGCCAGGTAGCTTTTTACTTCATCCAGTCTTTGATTGATTTTCCGCAGTCTGGGTGCCAGGC
Source organism: Pseudomonadota bacterium (assembly GCA_034660915.1). NCBI lineage: Bacteria > Pseudomonadati > Pseudomonadota > Pseudomonadota bacterium. Next base: position 37,432 of record JAYEKE010000102.1, on the reverse strand, counting down.
TCTCCCGGGTCTGAAAATCACTGATATCCTCCATCACATCCAGCCGGTCGACAATTTCATCCAGATCATTCCAGGAATGTTGAATTTCAGTTTCAAACTCCAGTTTTTCTACCGCTTTTTCGGTAGAAAAAGCTATGCCAAGTTCAGGGGTGACGTCGATGACATCACCAATCTTCGGAACGTTGGTATGCCAACCTTTCTGGATAAGCTTATTGTTGAATGCCTCAGCGGCCTGGGGTTCTCCATGGACGATAACGGTATTTGTAGGTGGCTGGTTGAAATGTTCGGTCCAGTTCAGCAGACCTTTCTGGTCGGCATGGGCAGAAAAGCCGCCGATGGTATGGCAATGGGCCTTGACCGCCACGTATTCACCAAAAATTTTAACCCGTTCAGCACCGTCAACAATCAAGCGACCGGTGGTTCCCTGAGCTTGATAGCCCACCAGAACCACATGAGCTTCCGGCTTCCAGAGATTATAGCGCAAATGATGTTTGATCCGGCCGGCGTTGCACATGCCGCTGGCAGCGATGATGATGGCTCCTTTGTTGATCTTATTCAAACGCATGGATTCTTCAGTGGAACGGCTGAATTTGAACCCCGGAAACTTCAGGGGGTTGTCGCCATTTCTCAGTTTTTCCATGGTTTCAGCATCATAACACTCAGGATGTTTCAGAAAAATATCAGTGGCGGCTATGGCCAATGGGCTGTCTAGATAAACATCCATCGGAGGGATCTGTTTTTTTTGGTATAACTCATTGATAATGTAAAGCATCTCCTGAGTTCGTCCAACGGCAAAGGCGGGGATGATGAGATTGCCGCCGTCCCGATGAGCGGCGATAATTATCTCCTGGAATTCCTTATTGGTATCCTCCATAGAGCGATGAAAACGATCGCCATAGGTTGACTCGATAAAGAGTACGTCTGCTTCATTGATAGTGGTCGGATCAGCGATGATCGGCTGGTTGGAATTTCCCAGATCACCGGAAAAAACCAGTTTGATTTCCTTCCCGTTTTCCTTAATCCATAATTCAATGATGGCGGAACCGAGGATATGCCCCGCATCCCGATAGCGGGCCCGGACTTTGGGGAAAAGGATGATATCCTGGTCATAGTCCAAAGGGCGGAAGAGTTTCATTGCTGCATTGACATCTTCCTGGGTATAGAGAGGTTCAATAAAACGTGACCGGCCGGCACGCTTTTTTTTGCGATTTTGCCAGCCGGCTTCCATTTCCTGGATGTGGGCACTGTCTGCCAGCATTATTTCGCAGAGATCAGCGGTTGCCGGGGTACAGAGAATAGTGCCCTGGAAGCCGTCATGGACCAGCTTGGGAATCAAACCGCTGTGATCTATGTGAGCATGGGTCAATAAAAGATGGGTAATTGTTTCAGGACGATAAGGGAAATCAAGTCGGTTTCTTTCTTCCAGCTGCCGGGTTCCCTGGAACATCCCGCAGTCAACCAGTAACCGGACTCCTTCGGCTTCAACCAGATAATTTGAGCCGGTAACCGTGCCGGCAGCGCCGCAGCAAGTTATTTTCATCGTCTATCTCCTGATTTAATTGGGATCAGAGCAACTTTCTCCAGCCTTCAGGCCGGCAGCGCTTACCGACAGTCACCAATTAATATTAGATTTAATCTCAACTTTCTGACCTGCCTTGCAGGGACATGTTAGCCGGATGTTCGGGCTTGGCTCATAGCGGTATTGGCCGCCGAACGAATCACACGATGTGATTCGCGGCGGACGCCTCGGAAGCCGGCCATGGACGGCCGGCGAGAATGAGTGAGAGCCATGCCGGAACATCCATGGAAATTTATTTAAGCTTTTTCAGGGCAACTCAGAAAGTTGAGATTTAATTTTACTCTGACCCCAATTAACTGAAGTTGAGTTGATAAAAAAACCCCAGCCTTTCATGGCCGGGGTCTTTGCTTGTTTTTTTCAGTCAGATCTTTCTATGCTCTTTTGACGTGGATGGCATTTTTCCCTTTTTCTGTTTCTTCGATATCAAAAGATACCGGTTCATCCTCGTTCAGGGTGCGAAACCCGTCACCCTCTATGCCGGAGAAATGTACAAATATATCCTCGCCACCATCTGTTTCAATAAAACCGTAACCTTTTTTCTGATTAAACCATTTTACTTTTCCTTCGGCCATAATATCGAACCTCCTTCAAAAAAATTGCGTACGCCGCGTCAGATGCTGCCCTGGTGAACAATAATTTCACCAGGGTACAAAGCAAAACCAACGGACATACATATTGCCAGGAGGGGAATAAACAAAAACTTCCTCCCCCATGAATTTCGTCTAATATATTATTAATTTAATTACAAGAGAAAAATTGCTTTGGTTGCATTGGGGTGGTAAATATGATAGGCCCTTGGAAAGGTGCTTATGGATGAAATCATGGCAAAACTTATCTGGAAGAGGATTGGTTTTAATGGTGTCGAAAAACCAAAGTTATAAGCCTTATATCTTTGTGATCATTTTCCTGATCAGTTTACTGCTGCTTTTATGGACTATTTATCCTTTTATCTATACGATCATCATGTCGCTGATGATGGTTGGGGTACTCCATCCGGCTTACCGGTGGTTGGTTAAGTTCAGCCATGGTTGGGTTTATGGCTCTTCACTGTTGCTTTGCCTGCTGGTTTTCTTAGGTATTTTTGTGCCTTTGGTTTTTCTCATTACTACTTTATCGGTGGAGATGGCCGATTTCTACTTTTATCTTCGCCAGTCACTTACTGTTGATGCCATCAGCCGGCTGATGGCACAACATTCAGTCTGGGTTGATAAGGTTCAGCACTTGCTGCAACGTTTTGATATAAGTTATGATTTCGCCAATTTTGAGGAATATGTAGTCGCCCTGGGAAAGACCATGGGCTTGATTATGTATGATCAGACCAGGATGCTGGCGGGAAAAGTGGCACATTTTTCCCTTCACTTCGTGATGATGATTGTTATTATCTATTACCTGTTGATAGACGGGACAAAATTAAAGGAATATATCCTTGCATTACTGCCCATGCCCCGAACTCAGGAAACCCTGCTGCTGGCCAAGTTTAATGATATGTCCATTGCCATTATTATCGGTAATGGTATTGCCGCTATTTTGCAGGGGATTCTGGGTGGTGTCGGTTTGACCATGTTCGAGTTTCGTTCACCGGTGTTGTGGGGAACAGTGATGGCTATTTTTGCTTTTATTCCCTTCATTGGTATTTCAATTGTCTTTGTTCCTATCACTATCTACCTGTTGCTTTCCGGCCAGGTGGCCAGAGGTATTATCTTTTTTATCTATTTTACCCTGCTTTCCGGCCTTGTGGAATATATTCTCAAACCTAAAATGGTTGGGGACCGGGTAAAAATGCATGTGTTGCTGGTTTTTATTTCCATTTTTGGCGGCATTGCAACCTACGGCATTCTTGGAATTTTATTGGGTCCGCTGGTAGCCATTGCTTTCCTGACTCTGGCGGAAATCTATCTTGCTACTATGGGGAAGGCTTTTAACCAGGGTGAATAATAATAAACGCCAGTCCTTGCTTTGTCCTCATTGCCGCCGGTTGATCAGCGCCGATGAGCCTCGTTGTCCCTATTGCGGACTTTCCAGGCCGGGTTCCCGCTTGAAACGGGATTACCTGGGACGATTGTTTTCGCATCCTGAAGAGATTATTCGCCTGATTATTTATCTTAATGCGGCGATGTTTGTGTATACCTTGCTGCTGAATCCCGGAGGAATGCGTTTTTCCGCCAACCCACTGGCTTTTTTATCTCCCTCCAATCGCAGTCTGCTCCTGGTCGGGGCTACCGGCCGCATTCCCATTGACCAGTTTCACCGCTGGTGGACCCTGATTGCCGCTTCCTTTCTTCATGGCGGTATCCTTCATATTTTTTTCAATATGATGGCCCTCAAGCAGCTGGGCCCGTTTGTAGTCAGGGAATATGGTCTTGACCGTTTTCTGATAATTTACACTGTCAGCGGAATTGTTGGTTTCCTGGTTTCCTACCTGTTTGGGGTGCCCCTGACCATCGGTGCTTCAGCCAGTATCTGTGGCTTGATCGGCGCTATTCTTTATTATGGGAAAACCAGGGGTGGAACGTATGGTGAGGCGATTTACCGGCAGGCCATGGGCTGGATTGTCGGGCTGGCGGTTTTCGGGCTGATGATTCCGGGGATTAATAACTGGGGTCATGGGGGCGGTATCGTTGCCGGTATTGTTGGGGGAGTGGTATTAGGCTACCGGGAAAAAAAGATGCCGACCACGACGCACCAGCTGCTGGCAATGATTTCCGTGGTCATGACTCTCATTGTACTTGGCTGGGCAGTGGTGCAGGCATTGATAATCAGTTTTATGTGATCAGCTTATAACTTTATCGGATATCATTAATAAACGGAGAAAATACATTGCAAGGATTCCAACGGAAATATTTACGTGGACTGGCCCACAATCTAAAGCCGCTGGTGTTTCTGGGGCAGAATGGTTTGACGGAAGGACTTGTAGCTTCGGTAAATGAAGCCCTTGAACTGCACGAACTGATCAAACTGAAATTTCTTGATTTTAAGGAAAGATCACAGAAAGCAGAGCTTACTGGCCTTATTGCCCAGCGGACCGGGGCTGAGCTGGTGGGTATCATCGGCAATATTGCTATTTTTTATCGCCGGCAGGAAGATAGTGATAAACGTACTATCGTTCTGCCTGAACGGTGATGATATAAATCTCAACTTTCTGACTTTGGGTGGGGACAGTTTTGAAAACTGTCCCCCATTATATTAGCAGGATGTTCGGGCTTGGCTCATAGCCTGTCTGCGTGCGGCACGCACAGGCAGGCGGTATTGCCCGCCGAACGAATCACACGATGTGATTCGCGGCGGACAATCGGGGACATTGCTTTAGCGCGCCCCGCAAACCCA
>JAYEKE010000102.1:0-32429 GCA_034660915.1 Pseudomonadota bacterium | reverse complement strand
TAAACTTACCTTGTATTTGTCACTTTATCCAGCCAGTCAACCACATCATCCAGGATCAGGCCAACAGCCTGGGAAAAGCCCTGTACCGCACCTTTCGCGTCATAGGTTGGTACGGGAACACTGCGGGAAAAATAGCGCTGATCAATGGTGGCTTTCTTCCGGTTGTCAAACAATTGCGCCCTGATTTTGATTCTGGCAGTCCCCGGCTGACTGCTGGCATCATGGTAAAACTCAATTAATTCAACCGCCAGCTGCAGGTCTGTGTGGACGACTGCCGGCCGCCGGCAGACGGCGGTGAAGAGTCCGGCGGTTTCCAGGCGATCAAGCAGTAAACGGGTGAAAAATCTGGGTGGCGTTTCACTCCAGGATGCGTATTGGTAGAAACTTCTGGTATCCGGCGTGCGGCTGAAAACTATTTTCCGGCTGCTGGTCAGGGCCGGGGCGGTTGTTTCTCCCAGCAGCAGGGATAGTGGTCTTTTCCGGTACGTGGTTTTCGCACTGCCTGAATCCTGGAGAACATAATATGTTTTAGCATTGGATTTTTTCCCCAGCTTGATACTGCAGCCGAAACCGCTAAACATAAGAATAAGGATAATAATAACTGGCAGGCGGTATCTCATTATTTTTCTCCTTCGCCGGGTCCAAGGGAAGAGCGGTCCGGTCCCAGGATGATTTCCCGGGGATTTTTATATTCTTCCAGGGTATCTGATACCTGCTGGGCAGTTTTTACCAGTTCTTCCGTCAGGTATTCAACTTCCAGGGCAATGGTGCCGGCCGAGTCGGAAAGCGTCTCATTCAGGTTGGTGGCGGTGCTTTGTAATTGCATGATCAGTGGAGTGACGGATTTGATTTTTTCCTGGAGAATTCCGATTGTTTCTATTACTGATTTTTCCACTGCAGCCGCGCTTTGATCCAGGTTGTGGACTACCGTACGGGATTCACCGGCAAGTTCTGTCGCTTCTTCCAGCAGTTTTGACAGCTTCAACTGGCTGTCAGACAGTTTTCTGGTGGCCGCTGAAACATCCAGGAGCATATCCTGGAGCAGTTGCCGGTTTTCCGGCGAAAACATTTCATTGGCATTGTTTACCATGTTGGCCACATTAGTGAGCAGGTTCGGCAGGGTGCTGGTAATCATGGCTTCCAGGCCGGCCTGTCCTTCCGGAATTATCGGAAAATCCTCCCCCGGCAGAATCTTATCCAGCAAAGCGGCTTCCTGGTGACTGTTGATCAGGTCAATATGGGCCAGGCCGGTGAGTAGATTTCGATCGATAATCGCTTCAGTATCTGTTTTTATCGGGGTGCCGGCATTTAGTTCAATGATAACCTTTACCTGTTCGATATTATCGGGAGAAATTTTCAGTTTGGCGACATTGCCGACACTGATGCCTTTCATGGTTACCGCGCTGTCTTTCTGCAGTCCCGCCAGGGAATATTTTTCAAAATAGATGGTGTATTTCCGGGTATCATTATGGCCCCCCACTTCCGATAGCCAGATCATGGCCACTACCATCATGATGCTGAGGATTGAAACCGTACTGCCTACCAGCATGTACTTCGCTTTTGCTTCCATATTTCAGCCCCATATAGGTCAGGAAAAATTTCTGCTTGAAAAATAGCTTTTTATCCAGGGATCATCATGTTTTTTCACTTCAGCCAGGTTCCCATCTGCCAGTATCACTCCTTTGCCGATAACCAGGAGGCGATCGGTGATGCCGGTGATGGTGTCGAGATCATGGGTAACCATAAAGATAGTTAATCCAAGAGTATCACATAAGGTGCGAACCAGTTGATCAAAACCCCGGGCATTGATTGGATCAAGCCCGGATGTCGGTTCATCCAGAAACAAAATTTCCGGTTCCAGGGCCAGCGCCCGGGCCAGGGCGACCCTTTTTCGCATGCCTCCGGAGAGCTCGCTGGGCATTTTATGACGGATTTCCGGCGACAGCCCGGTCAGGGAAAGGCGTAAATTTACCAGCGGCATCATCAGATCATCCGGGACATTGCTTTGTTCCTTCAGGGGTATGGCAATATTTTCTCCGACGGTCAGGGCGGAAAAAAGGGCGCCGTTCTGGAACAGAACCCCATAACGGTTGCGGATGGCAGCCAACTTCTCTTCGGAACAATGTCGGATGTCTGTACCGAAGAGAGAAATGGATCCGGCGCTGGGTTCCAGCAGGCCGATGATTTCTTTCAGCAGAACCGATTTCCCGGAACCGCTTTCACCAATGACCGACACAATAGATCCGGGATTGACGCCAAAGCTGATGTCACGGTGAACAACCTGGCGGCCAAACCTGGTTTGCAGGCCGCTGACAGCGATAATCGGCGTTTTATTTACGGGTGTGGCGGCCATCATGGTTTTCCTTAAATGCCCAGCTGCACGCAGATGATGGCAAAAACGGCATCCAGCAGGATTACTGAGACAATACTTTGGACGACAGTTGAAGTAGTGTGCATACCGACACTGCTGGCATTGTTTTCCACGTTGAGGCCCATCCGGCAGCCGATAACGGCAATGAAGGCGGCAAATACCGGGGCCTTGGCGATGCCAACCAGAAAAGTTTTCAGGGAAACCACCTCCTGCAGTCGGGTAATAAAAGTTGTAGTCGTAATTTCCAGGTAGGTTTTGGCAATCACCATCCCTCCGAAAATTCCCACCAGATCACCGATAAAAACCAGCAGGGGAAGGGCGATGATCAGCGCCAGCAGACGCGGCAATACCAGTACCTGCATCGGCGACAGTCCCAAGGTAACCATGGCATCCAGCTCTTCATTGAGCTTCATGGTGCCGATCTGGGCCGTATAGGCTGAACCGGTACGGCCGGCGACGACGATGGCGACAATCATCGGGGAAAGTTCGCGGCACATGGCAATACCGATGCCGTCGACCACAAAGATATTGGCCCCGAATTGTTTGATCTGGGTGGCGGAAAGGTAGGCAACCACGATGCCGATCAGTAAAGTGACCAGCATGATGATCGGAATGGCCTCAAGACAGGCTCGCTGTATCTGAACCACCAGTTCCTTCCAGCGTATTTTTCGGGGACGGCGCATTACCCGCCATGTTTCCACATTGCTCTGGCCGATAAAACTGACCAGCCTGCCCATCTGCTGCATAAATATTATGGTTGAACGTCCAACCTCCTGCAGCGGGTTTAATGCCGCCATTGGTGGAGAGATAGAGATATCGCCAAAATGTTCCTTGACCAGCTTGATAATACGATAATGGTTTTCGTGGAAATTGACCAGGGAAATGTCTGCCGACCCGGATGGTCTTGGTATGGTGCCGGCCAGCTGCAACATGAGCAGGGCGCCGGAAGTATCGATTTGCTCCAGTTGCCGGCCATCAATGACTAAGGGGGATTCGTGAGGAGGTGACCAGGGATGCTGTTTAAATATCGCCTGGATGTCACGGAGATTGTCCAGCCGCCAGGCACCGGAAAGCATAATCCTGCTGCTGCCGGAAACGGATTCCAGCTGCCACCAGGGTGATGAAAAGTTGGCTTGTGACATGATAATTACTGCTACCATGTTTTAGCCTGCTTGACAAGCTGGATGCCGGGTTTCAGATATTTTGAAGTTTTTCATCGATTATGGCCAACCTTCCCTCCAGTGTCCTTTTTGCCAGTTCGATTGTTTAAGCCGGGCACGGCATGCTCCCCCTGCTGGCGGATTCCCGCCTGGACTTTTTGCGGACCAAAGGAATTAACTTCTCCGTTGGCTTGCTGGTTGAGCTGATCGGCTGTTGGAGCGGTTGGTAAAGAGATGGGACCCTTCAAAAAAGACGTCCTTGAACCTATGGTTCGTTAATTTGACATTAAGGTAAAATATGTTAGCATATTTATGTATGCTTTTTGAAGAGTGTTTAGCGGCTTGCCGCCTGGAGTTTCACTACTTGCTCATGGCCGGAAATTTTCTTTCTACAGGCCATCATGAAAGGAGGAGTACATGCAGTTTGCAGAGATTATCAAGACAGAAAAAGACGAGGGAAAAGAAAAGCATGTTCCGCATCTGGAAATCGATAAAGGGTTCAAGGAGGGTAGTGATATCGTCCGGGTGGTAGTGGGCCATGAAACGCCACATCCCAATACTGCTGAACATCATATTGCCTGGATTGAGCTTTATGGGGTTTTAAAGAAAAACGATCAGGTTGTGAATATCGGTCGTGCTGCCTGTGCCCCGGTTTATTCCCATCCAAATGTCCGTTTTCAAATCAGTGAGATTGAAGAGTTTAAGTCTTTCCACGCCCTGGCATATTGCAATATCCATGGCTTATGGGTTAATTCGCTGGAACGGTAAGATATTGTTTGCATGCCCATTGAGATGAAATCCTGAATTGAGCGATTAGTTTTTAGCCGTTAGCTATTAGTTTAATGATTACAGGGATTTTACTATATACATGCAGTCATCTGTTGGGTTCTATGTTTTACCGGCGACATGCTTATCATTCTTGAATTCCCTATACTTGTTGATCTTGGGTTTTTCCTTTATAGCTATCATGCGTATCGTAATATCAGTGTCTGAGCCGGCAACATTGAAGCATGATGTTCAGCCCTGTCCGGACTGTCCCTGCAGCATGGACTGCAGGAATTCGGCATTCTGCGCGGCGTAACCGGACTGATCATTGTCGAAATAACAATATATTGCGTGGCCCTGTGCCGACCAGGAGGAAAAGGCTTCCGCCCAATCTGTCAGTGTACGGCTATCATAACTGCCTTGGTAAGGGGCACCCGGGCCGTGCAGGCGTACATAGACGAAATTTGTGGTGATTTTTTTCGCTGACAAAAAACCATCGAGCTCATAGATACAGAATGCCACATCGTATCGTGAAAGCAGTTCGCAAGTGTGTTCATTCAGCCAGCTTTTGTCTCTGAACTCGAAGGCGTAGCTGAACTCATTGCTCAGGTAGCGTAGAAAGTTCTCAAGCCGTTCCGCATTGAAGTGCCAGTGTGGAGGTAGCTGAAACAGGATAGGTCCGAGTTTGTCCTCCAGTGTGCTGATGTGGTTCAGAAAAGAGGAAAGACTCTTTTCTGGATTCTTCAGCTTTTTCATATGGGTGATGTAACGACTGGCCTTGGCTGTGAACACGAAGTTCTCGGGGACCGTGTCTCGCCATCGCTTCAGTGTTGATTTTCGGGGTAGATGATAGAACGAGTTGTTGATCTCCACAGTCTGCAGATGCTGGCTATAGTAGCCCAACATTTGACTATTAGGTAGCTCCTCTGGATAGAAGGGGCCTTTCCAGTGATCGTAGGACCAACCGGAAGTGCCAATATGAATTTTACTTTTGGCCATGATGGGCATATCATCCCAGACATTGTATTACAGGTGCCAAAGTCCACGCGCGGTCAACAAATAAAAATATTCCGGGGGTATAGTTTTAGGCCACAGCTCTTTCTTCTTCCGGATTTGATTTTTACAGGGTATTATATCATGCTTATGTTAATCAAGTAAAATTAACTCTTGAACATTTTACTTTGCCATCATCTTTAATGTCTTTGGAATTACGATATAAATTCCATGAATAATTATGAGTAATACATTATTTGATCTGCCCCGATTGCGCCAGAGAACAGGTGTGTTCAGGGATCGAAAACATGCCGGGCAGGTGCTTGCGGAGATGTTGCAGGAATGGAAGGGAAGCAAGGCTTTGGTTCTTGCTGTTCCTTCAGGTGGGGTGCCGGTTGCGGTGAAACTTGCCGAGGCCCTTGATCTTTCTCTTGATGTCGCGGTTGTAAGCAAAATTTTGCTGCCATGGAATACTGAAGCAGGTTTCGGTGCTGTGGCTTTTGACGGCAGCGTATGGATCAATAAGGAGTATGTTGAATATTTTGATCTGGATCAACCGACAATAGAGAAGCAGACACAGGAAGCATTGGAAAAGGTACAGCGCCGGGTCAAACTGTTTCGGGCTGACCGGCCATGGCCTGATCTGGAGAATCAAGCGGTTATCTTGGTGGATGACGGCATAGCCGCTGGTTCCACCCTTCGAGTGGCCCTGATGGCCTTACACCATAGTGGTGTCGGGAAGACAATAGTCACCGTCCCTACCGCTCATCGTGAATCTCTTGTCCGCATAATGGATAGAGTTGAGGCACTCTATTGTGCCAATATACGTGGCGGCCCACAATTTGCGGTGGCAGCTGCCTATCAGCAATGGGACGATGTTGATGAAACTGCTGCCAGCAGGATGCTTAAATTGTTTCGGGATAGTTGTACTCATAGTGGCCCTTTTAATTGCAGCCCCTGAAAAACAATTTCCTGTCAGTTTTTCATCGCGATCCTTAAACCACCCCAATGACGTCCATTCACCAAGACGGGGGCTGAAATATCCTTCATCATGACAAAATTTCCGCCGCCCATATCCCGGCGATAAGCCTGAAACAGAAAGGGCTTCGTGTTGCGTCCGGCAGCCAAACCTACCCGGTCATTAAACATCCGCCGATTGCGGCAGTTGGCGACGTTCCATGCCGGGTCATTGGGGCGTTGGGGCTGGGAGTACTTGCGGTTATGTACCGGCAGGTAGCCATTGGTATCGACCGAGACGGCGAAAATAAGCTCAGGATTCCGGCTTAATAAATCTTCCTGGAATTTTGGCAGTATATTTTCCAGGATGGTGGTTGCCCGGGTGGTAAGCTGCTGTGGATCGGTTCCGGCAACGGGTTGATAGTTCTGATCAAACAAATCATTGATTCCCAGTTTATTTTGCTCAACCGCTTCTTCCATGGCGGTTCCGATCTGATTGGCGGTTTCCTTGACTTCATTGATAAAATTGCTGTCAACAGTTTCAATCCCCAGTTGGTTGGTCACCTGAACCAGGGTTTCACCAAAGCCGCGCAGAAGGTTCAGTCGCTTCTTTGAGTTGCCGATGTTGCTGCAGCTTTCCTCAAGACTTTGGTCCAGGGTCGTCAGCGTATCAACAACCTGGTTGACGCTGCCGGTTATTTCTTTAGTATTTGAGCCGATATGACCGAGACTGTCATTCATTTTATTGACTGCCTGGGAAATCATTTCAATGGCGGCACCTATTTCCCGGGTGCCTTCCTGGCTGTGGATGGAATTTTCCGCCCCCTGGTCGCTTTTTTGCTGCAGCTTTTCAATCTCACCGGTCAGGGTGTCGAGGGTTTCATCAATATGCTTGGTGGCTTCAGCGGTCTGGCCGGCCAATGCCTTTACCTCGCTGGCGACAACCGCAAATCCGCGTCCGGCATCCCCGGCCCGGGCAGCTTCAATAGTGGCATTCAGTGCCAGCAGATTGGTTTGTCCGGCAATGGAACGAATGGTTTGTGCCACTCCCCTGACTTCGCCCAGGGTTTTGCCCAGCTCCCTGAGAGCTGCGGCAATTTCCTGCACCGAGACCGCCAGTTGTTCAATCTCTTTCAGTGAACTGTCTGCCTGTTTACGGGAGGTCTGCAGATCCATTACGGCTTCTTCCGACACTTCAATTCCTGCCTGGACCGCCTCATTGATATCAGTGGTTTTCGCTTCCATTTCTCTGGCAGCTTGATTGAGATTTCCAAATTCCCGAGTCTGCTGCTCACTCTGCTGGTCGATTATCTCAACTGCACCGGCTACATCAGCAATCTCAATGACCATTTTTCCGGCATCAAGGGCAATTTGCCGAATACGTTCAATGGTATCATCGGGCAAGGTCTGGTCAGTATGTTTATGGTCGGCAGCCATGTCATATCTCCTTATGATTGGATTGTTTTTCAGCTAACGGATAACAGATATATATTGTTATCGGTATAAGATTATATTTTTTGAGAAAAATTTCCCCCTGGTCATTCAGGATTCTCTGGCAGTTGGATATTACTCGTTTGCCAACATGCAATTACTGCGTTATAGTAACTGATATCAAGACTTGTAACCATTTCTAAGGGGGGGGGGATATGCGTTTACGTTCTATCTTGTTATTAATCCTGTGTGTGTTCTTTTTACAGGCCTGTGCAACTCCGGGGCCGCAGATTGAGTCTTTGCCGGTGTTGTCGTTCAATGCTCCGGTTAATGCCGGTGCCGGAGATTACCTGGGACTTTCCCCAGGGGTTAAAACTTTTTCCCCGAGCGATGTTGATGCCCGGGTTATGGTGGTCGAGGTTTTTCAGGTCCAGTGCTTTCATTGTCAGAAAGAAGCCCATGATGTGAATGAGTTGTTTGAACAGATTAACCAGGAAGGATTGTATAGCCAGGTGAAAGTGATGGCAATTGCCTATGGCAATACCCCTTTTGAAGTTGCCATGTATGCCCGCAAATACCATGTGCCGTTTGCCACGATTGCCGATCCCGGCCAGCAAACTATCGATGTTGATGCCACCCCGGCTTATTTTATCCTTGAACCGCTGTCGGGTGGAGGCGCCCGGGTTCTCTATTCCAAGTACGGGGCACTCCCGGAAACAGACCAGTTTATCAGGATTATTAAGGAACGTTCCGGATTGAAGTAAAGGAGGTTAAAGAATGTCTCAGATTGAATTTCTGCCAGCGGACAAGTTGTTTACGGCCTGCGATACCGGCCGGTTTACTTTCGATACCACTGCTGATCTGGATGATCTGACTGAAGTTGTCGGCCAGGATCGGGTACTGGAAGCCCTGGAGTTCGGGGTCAGCATGCCCCATAGCGGCTATAATCTCTATGTCCTGGGACCATCAGGAATGGGTAAGCATACGATAGTTCGCCGGGTTCTGGAACAAAAAGCGGGGGAAGATGAAAATCCTTCGGACTGGTGTTATGTTAATAATTTTGCCGATGAACATAAACCTCGTGTTTTACAGCTGCCGGCGGGTTTGGGAAAAAAATTCCGTGATGACATGGAACATCTGTTGGATGAATTGCGTTCTTCCATTCCTTCAGCTTTTGAAAGTGATGATTATCGAGTCCAGCTGCAGCAGATCGAGGATGAACTTAATGAACGTCAGGAACAGGCATTCAAGACTCTGCAGGAAGAGGCGGAAAAGAGTCAGATCAGCCTGCTGCGAACCCCCCGGGGGTTTGCTTTTGCCCCCATGCGTGATGGTGAGGTGATTAAGCCGGAAGAATTTAAAAAATTACCGGCAGAAGAACAGCAGGAGATTGAAAAAATAGTTGGCGAGCTGCAGGGAAAGCTGCAGAAAGTTTTACTGCAGTTTCCCCAATGGAAAAAGGAAAGTCGGCAGAAAATCAAGGAACTGAACGCCAAGGTGACCATGTTTGCAGTGGGGATGCTGCTCGATGAGGTGCGAAAGGAATATGACGAATTTCCTGAGCTGCTGCAATACCTGGATGCCCTGCAATCGGATATTATCGAACATGTGGATGATTTTCGTCCCCATGAGAAGAAAAATCCCCTGGAAGAAATGGGCCTGCCGGGGATGGGAAAACCGTCTTTTCATCGTTACAAGGTGAACCTGCTGGTTGATCACAGTGTGGCAAAAGGCTCACCGGTCGTTTATGAAGATAATCCGACTTATCAGAACCTGGTGGGTCAGGTGGAACATCTTGCCCAGATGGGGGCGCTGGTAACTGATTTTTCCCTGATTAAAGCCGGAGCTTTGCATCGGGCCAATGGCGGCTATCTAATTCTTGATGTCCGTAAACTGCTGGTTAGTCCCTATGCCTGGGAAGGCCTGAAGCGGGCACTTTATGCCCGGAAGGTGACCATTGAATCACTGGGACAGTTGCTCAGCCTGGTTAGTACCGTAACTTTAGAGCCGGAGCCCATTCCTCTGAATGTGAAGGTGGTTCTGCTGGGGGAACGCCTGCTCTATTATCTGTTGTATCAATTTGATCCGGACTTTCGTGAATTATTCAAGGTCGCTGCTGACTTTGAAGATGAGATTGATCGTCACGAAGATAATAATCAGCTTTATGCCCGCCTGGTTGCGACCATGGTACGACAGAAAAAACTGCTGCCTTTTGACCGTTTTGCAGTGGGCCGGGTGATTGAACACAGTGCCAGGATAGTTGGTGATGCCGAGAAGCTGTCAACCCATCTTCATAGTCTGGCTGACCTGCTTCAGGAAGGAGATTACCAGGCTCGCCGGACCGGTAAGCAACCAGTGACGGCCGCTGATGTCCAACAGGCCATTGATGGCCAGATTCGTCGTGCTGATCGGGTACGGAGTCGGTTGTATGAAAATATACAGCGCGGAATTATTCTCATTGATACTGAAGGTGAAAAAGTCGCCCAGGTTAATGGACTTTCGTTGATTCAGCTGGGAGATTTCATCTTTGGTCAGCCTTCCCGCATCACTGCTACCGCCCGCCTGGGGCATGGTAAAGTCATTGATATAGAACGTGAAGTCAAATTGGGTGGGGCGTTACATTCCAAAGGTGTCTTGATTATTTCGTCATTTCTGGCAGATCGTTATGCCCGGGATAAACCACTATCCCTGTCAGCCAGCCTGGTTTTTGAGCAGTCTTATGGTCGGGTTGATGGAGACAGTGCTTCAGTGGCTGAACTGTGTGCTCTGATTTCGGCACTTATCAAAACTCCGATCAAACAAACACTGGCGGTAACCGGCTCCATCAATCAACGAGGACAGATTCAGGCTATTGGCGGCGTGAATGAAAAAATTGAAGGTTTTTTTGATGTTTGCTGCAGCCGGGGGTTATCCGGTTCCCAGGGGGTCCTGATTCCGGCCGCTAACGTTAAACACCTGATGCTCAGGGAGGATGTGGTTGATGCCGCCAGTAAAGGAAAATTCCAGGTTTACCCGGTGGAAACCGTTGACCAGGCCATTGAGCTGCTGACTGGAGTTGCCGCCGGGGAAGCGGATGAGAAAGGTGGTTATCCCCCGGAGAGCATTAATGGAAAAATGATCAGCCGCCTGGAAGAGTTATCCCGCCTGCGGCAGGAATTTTCCGAAACTGCTCAGGAGAAAGACAGTGAAAAAGAAGACTGATAAGCAAATAGCTGAAAAACAGCTGGCCAAGCGAATTCTGGTAACTCTGGAACACTCAGGATATGGGATGAGTGTTTTGCGGGTGGCTGCCGGCATGGCGGCTGAACTGCAGGGAGAACTACTCGGACTGCTGGTGGAGGATACTAACCTGATCCGCCTGGCTGAATTGCCTTTTTCCCGGGAAGTCAGTCTTTTTGCGGAGGGAGGCTACCATCTTTGTCTGGACACCCTGGAGAAGCAGTTGCGCTTCCAGGCTGAACGCCTGCGTCATAATCTGGAATCCATAGCCGGACAGCGAAAAATTCCCTGGTCATTTCGACTGACACGGGGTCGGCTGGCGATGGAAATTATGGCTGTCATGCGGGAAGTGGATGTGCTGATCATGGGGCAGATGCGAGGTTTCTTTTCGGAACGCCGGCCACTACCGGCAGAGGGCCTTTTGACTCAAGGTTTTCGGCAGCCGATCATGGTTTTTTTTGACGGTTCTTTATCGTCCGGAAGGGCGCTGAAAACAGCGGCGTTGCTGGCCAGAAAAAACAGCGAACGGCTGGTGGTGATTTTGCCGGCGGTTGAGCCGGACAGATTGTCAGAACTGGAACAGCAAGTGGTAAACTGGCAGCAGCAAACCCAGCTTCAACTACGCTTTATGAACTTGTTGAATAATGATATTTCTGCTCTGGTGCAGCTGGGCAGGGGCCGTCAGGTCGGGGCATTGATTCTGGGGCAGGATTCTTTTTCCCTGGATGAACACAGCATTAATAAACTGCTGGATTATTCTGATTGCCCGGTAGTGCTGGTAAAATAGCCTGACAGGTTTTGGTTGTTTTATGCCAGCAGTTTCATCACCAATTGCATATCTTCCCAGACATCCTTTTTTTTGTTCGGACTGCGGAGAAGAAAAGCCGGGTGGTAGGTGGGGATGATCAGGGTGTTTTTGCCGAATGGGTGCCCCCGGCCTCGCAGCCTGCCGATGGGGGTTTTGGTCTGCAGCAGGGTTTGGGCGGCAAAGGCCCCGAGGGCACAAATGATCCGGGGTTGGATGACATTGATCTGCTGCTGGAGAAAGGGGTAACACTTTTCAATTTCTTCCGTCTCCGGATTACGGTTGCCTGGCGGTCGGCATTTGAGAATATTGGCAATATATACCTGGTCCCGGGTCAGCTTGATGGCCTGAATAATTTTGGTCAGTAACTGGCCGGCCCGGCCGACGAAGGGAATGCCTTCCCGGTCTTCATCCCGTCCCGGAGCTTCACCCACAAACATCAACCGGGCGTCGGGGTTGCCGGCACCAAAGACGAGGTTGGTGCGGGTTTTGGCCAGGGGACAGCGCTGGCAATCGCCCAACTCCTCCCTGATTTTATTCAACGGTTCGTTTTTATCAATTTTCTTTCTGATAACTCCCGGATTTTTCAATTTTTTCTGCAGCTCCAGATGTGCCCGCAACTGTTCCAAATCATTTCTGGCAACGGTGGACATTTTGTTTACTGTTCCTTTCCGTCTTTTTCCCTGCTGGCTACCACATGATCCAGAATGACTTCAGCAACCTGCTCCTTGGACATCTGGGGGAAGTCATGGATGGCCCCGTTACGTTCAATGATTTTGATGATGTTGGTGTCACAGCAGAAGCCGGCCCCGCAGGCAGTCACATCATTAGCCACAATCATGTCCAGGTTCTTGCGCTTCATTTTCCCCTGGGCATTGTCAATCAGATCATCAGTTTCGGCGGCGAAACCCAGCAGGAAGCGGTTGCCTTTAATTTTTCCGAGGCCGGCAAGAATGTCAGGGTTTGCTTCCAGATCCAGGCAGTGAGCTCCCAGGCGTTTAATCTTTTTCTCGCTTTTTTCTGCCGGCCGGAAATCGGCTACGGCGGCAGCCATGATAATCATGGTCGCATCATCAAGGTGTTCATGGATGATTTGTTCCATTTCCAGGGCAGTGGTGCAGTGGATTGTCGGCAGCCGGCAAGGGGGCGGCAGACAGCTGGGACCGGAGATTAAAGTGACCTCAGCCCTCCGGCGACGGGCAACCATGGCCAGATTATAGCCCATTTTCCCTGATGAACGATTAGTGATGCAGCGAACCGGATCAATGGCTTCTTCGGTGGGGCCGGCGGTAATCAGTATTTTTTCGCCGGCCAGGTCATTGGGGCTGAGTAGAGTTTTGATATCTTCCATGATCTCATCCACATCGGCCAGCTTCCCCCGGCCGATGGTTCCACAAGCCAGTTCTCCCTCCGCGGGCTCCATGAAATGGTAATCCATGGATTTCAGCCGGGTGATATTGGTCTGGACTACCGGGCTGGCCCACATGTTGGTGTTCATCGCCGGAGCAAAAAGTACCGGCACCCGGGTGGCCATGACCATGGTGGTGAGAAAATCATCGGCAATTCCGTTGGCGATTTTACCGATGATATTGGCGGTGGCCGGGGCGATAACCAGTAGATCCGCCCGGTCTGCCAGCGAGATATGACCAATTTCTGAAGAGGCGAACAGACTGAATATCTCCGTGGTTACCGGGTTTCCAGAGAGGGTCTGGAAAGTTAGAGGAGTAACAAAATTCTGAGCGCTTTTAGTCATGATTACATGGACGTTAGCACCTTCTTTACTCAGTTCCCGGAGTAATAATACTGATTTGTAGGCGGCGATACCCCCGGTAACCCCTAATAGTACTTCTTTACCTTGCAGCATGTTTATTTTCCTGAAATATTATGTGAGTTATAGTTCTGTTTCAAATGCTGTTTTATCTATAGTAGGCATACAAGACCAGAGATCGGCATTTCTGTCAAGTATTTTATGGTTATTTTTTCACATAGTTCCGTGGGTCCAGGGCATCGCGTATCCCTTCTCCCAGAAGGTTATAACCCAGGACCGTTATCAGAATGGCCATCCCCGGGAACAGGGAAAGCCACCAGGCATATTCCAGGTTGTCTTTGCCGGCGGTGAGCATATTGCCCCAGCTGGGAGTCGGCGGCTGGACCCCGATGCCGAGAAAACTCAAGGCGGATTCGGTGAGGATGGCACCGGCAACCCCCAGGGTGGCGGAAACCAGGACCGGGCTCATGGCATTGGGGATGATATGTTTGGTAATGATCCTCATATTGCTGGCCCCCTGGCTTCGGGCTGCCTGGATAAATTCCCGCTCCCTGATGGTGAGGATTTCCGCCCTGATCAGCCGGGCGACCCCCATCCAGCTGGTGAAGCCGATGACTGCCATGATGTTCCAGATGCTTGGTTCTAGGACGGCAATGACGGTTAAAATGAGAAAAAATGAGGGAAAACAAAGCATCAGGTCGACGGCTCTCATGATCAGGGTGTCAATTATGCCGCCGTAATAACCTGAAATAGTGCCCAGGATAGTGCCAATCAGGGTGGCGATGCCGACAGCCACAAAACCTACCTTGAGGGAAATGCGGGCACCCCAGATCATCCGGCTTAAGATATCACGTCCCAGCTGGTCGGTACCCAGCAGGTGGCTGCTTCCCGGGGGCATCAAAATGTTTTTCAGGTCAATGGCATTGGGATCGCAGGGGGCAATGACCGGGGCGAGTAAAGAGACGGCAAAGAGCAGGGTGACCACTGTCAGACCGGCAACCGCCAGTTTATTGTGCAGCAGTCGCTGATTGAAGGTCGGAGAACGTCTGGCATTATTATTATCAGTCATGATCTCCAACCCGGATACGCGGATCAACCAGCGCGTAAGAGATGTCGGCCAGCAGGTTGCCCACCAGGGTCAGGGAGGCGCCGATCAGCAGGGTTCCCATGATCAGGGGGTAGTCACGGGCCATAACGGCGCCGTAAAACATCTGTCCCATGCCTGGAATGGCAAAAATAGTTTCAAAAATGACACTGCCGCCGATCAATCCTGGCAGGGAAAAACCGAGAATGGTAATAATCGGCATCAGGGCGTTACGCAGGGCATGTTTGCCGATGACCTTGATTTCTTTTAATCCCTTGGCCCGGGCAGTGGTGATGTAATCCTGGCGGATTACCTCCAGCATGTTGCTGCGCATATAACGGGAAAGACCGGCCAGACCGCCGAAGGCTGAAACCAGCACCGGCAGCAGCAGGTGACGGGCCCGGTCACCGAGCATGGGCCAGAAGCCGGCATGGGTGAACTGTGATGATTCTAATCCGGAGATGGGCAGCCAGCCCAGGTGGACGCCGAAAAGAATCATCAGCAGCAGGGCCAGCCAGAAAGTGGGAGTGGCAAAGCCGATGAAGACAAAAATAGTAAGTATCCGATCTATGAGAGAATTCTGGTGGACGGCGGAATAGATGCCGATGGGAATGGCAACAATAATAATTAGCAGCAATGAAAGGGCGTTGATAGTCAGGGTAATGGGGATGCGTTCACGGATTTTATCCCATACCAGCCGGTTATCCTGGGCGAAAGAATATCCCAGATCCAGGCGGACTACTCGTTTCAGCCAGTTGACGTAACGGACCGGCAGTGGCTGGTTGAGGCCGTAATGGCTGCGCAATCGTTCACGCACTTCGGCGGTGGCTTTGGGATTGAGGTTGGTGAGCACATCGATGGGTTCACCCGGTGCCAGGTTCATCACCAGGAAGGATATCATGGTAATGCCCAGAAGCATCGGGATCATCAGGGCGAATCTTTTGCCGATAAAAGTCATCATGGGAAAAACCGTAGTTATTGGGTATACTTCTGCAGGGTCTGGGGGACATGCCACTTGATGAAATTGTAGGAAATACCGGCCGGTGCCGGCTTGATACCGTGAAAACGGGCGGCGATAATCGGCAGGGATTCCGGCACGTACAAAAAAGTGTAGGGCTGCTCTTCGGCCAGGATTTCCTGGAAACGGTCATAATATTTCCGGCGTTCTTCCCGGGCGAAAGTGTGGCGGCCCTTTTCCAGCAGCCGGTCAACCTCAGGGTTTTTATAACTGATGAAGTTCAGTTCCTTGGGACCGGTTTTCGCGGAATGCCAGATGTCATACATGTCCGGGTCTTGACCGGTGGTCCAGCCGAGGATAACGGCTTCAAACTTTTTCTTGTCGATAAATTCATTGATGAAGGCCGACCACTCGATGATCCTGATTTTCATCTTGATGCCGATTTCCTCCAGGCGGCGCTGGATAATCACCGCTGTTTTGGCCCGCAAGGAGTTGCCCTGGTTGGTCATGACCGTAAAGATAAATGGGTGGCCATCCTTGTCCAGCAGCCCGTCACCGTCACGGTCCTGCCAGCCGACTTCCTGCAGCAGTTGTTTTGCTTTTTCGGGGTTGTAGGGATATTTTCTGGTCGGTTGGTGGTAAAACCAGGTGTCCGGTTTGTAGGGTCCGGTGGCAACGCGACCGTAACCCAGCAGGACGCCGTCAATGAGCTCCTGTTTGTTAATGGCAAAGCTTAATGCCTGGCGCACCCGCCGGTCTTGAAATAAGGGATTTTTGAGGTTGTAACCCAAGTAGGTGTAAGCGAATGATAAGTAACGATATTTATTGAATTTTCCCTTGAATTTTTTGCCGGCTGTCTGACGGTCATATTGAATCGGAGTCAGGCCCATCCAATCCAGGTTGCCGGCTTTCAGTTCCAGAAACATGGTGGCTGAATCGGGAATGATCCGGTAGCGGTAGCGTTCAATATAGGGTTGACCTTCAAAATAATCCTGGTTAGCGGTCAACTCAATTTTTTCACCGCCCTTCCACTGGCTGAATTTATAAGGGCCGGTTCCTATTGGATCTCGTGACAGGGGACTTTTGGTGATATCCCGGCCCTCCAGCAGGTGCTTGGGCAGGATGGAGAGCCCCCAGCTGGCCAGAGCCGGGGCGAAAGGTTTTTCATAAACTACCTGGAAGGTGTGGGTGTCAATAATCTTTGCTTCCTTGACCTGCTCGAAGTCACCGGCGTAGGCGGTGGGGGTCTTGGGATCAATGATCAACCGGTAGGTAAACATGACATCATCGGCGGTGAATGGGGCTCCATCATGCCATTTTACCCCGTGACGCAGATGAAAGGTGATGGTCAGACCGTCAGTGGAAATTTCCCATGATTTTGCCAGTTCACCTTCCAGCTTGAGATTTTTATCATAGCGGACCAAGCCGTTATAAATCAGGCCGGCTACCTGGTGCGAGGGCGAGTCGGATGCCAGCAGCGGAATCAGGTTGCTGGCGTCGCCGATGGAACCGACGACGATGGTATCACCATGGACTGGTGTAAGTTTATCAACGGATTTCTGCTCCAACTCATTGTTTTTAATGATTTTCTGGCTGTCATCTGGTGACGATGACTGCCCGCAGGCGACCAGCAGAATCAGGGAAAGGATAGAAATCAGAATGGATGCTGCTTTTTTATTCATGGATTACCATTATCAAGGCCGTACCAAGCATTTCGGACAAAAAAGTTTCAGATAAGCAGATGGTATGCTATCGTTTTCCGGATGAAGACAATTAGTAGCCTAATCCAGCGAGCAAGACAAGTAAAATATAGTTGATGTCTCCATGCCTCCTTGATTATTTATCCGGCTTCAATTATATAGTTTTATCAGGAAATCAATATTTCCTGATAAATGCTTTCAGCAGTCAGCAATCAGCTGTCAGTGAAGCATTGGTTACATAACTGGTTGAGCTGAAAGTTGCATTTCCAGTTGGATAATATCGAGAAGAGATGATGGATTATCAAGGTCTGATTCCCTTTCTGGCGCCGCCGATGGTGGGGGCGGTGATCGGTTATTTTACCAATTACCTGGCCATCAGGATGCTATTCCGGCCGCTGGAACAAAAAAGGATCTTCACTATTCCCGTCCCCCTGACTCCCGGGATCATTCCCGCCAAGCGTAAAGAACTGGCTACCAATATTGGACGCATGATTGGGGATCATCTGCTGACCCGTGATGTTATTGTTTCCCGCCTCCAGCGCCGTGATTTTCAGGATGTCCTCTACCTGGCAATAGCCAGGCGTTTTCAGGCGATTTTTGAACGGGATATGGGTCCCCTTAACTCACTTCTTCCGGCAGAATTTCATCAAGATGTGGAACAGCTGGTGGATCGCAGTCGGCATTATCTTTATGGCCTGGTGGGCCAGCTGGTGGAAGATGAAGCCATTGATACGTTAATGGCTGATTTTTTGCGGCATTTGGGACAACAGGCATTTGCTGCCAACCTGTCCTCTGTAGTGACGGTGGAATCATATGCGGCTTTTCGGCTGCAATTGCGCGATGCCTTTGGTAAATGGCTGCAGTCAGCAGCAGTGCATGGTTGGCTGGAGCGGGAGTTTGACCATGGTTTTTCCCGCCTGCTCAGTTCGTCAAAACCTCTGGCCCGGGTTATTCCTGCCGATCTGCGGGATTTGCTGATCAGCCAGCTGCAGCAGGAGTTGCCCGGCCTGATGGATTCTTTGAGCCGGCTGCTTTATGATCCTAACATTCGCCGGCAGATTAAAGTGCGTATTCACCAGACCATTAATAGCTATATCAGCAAGATGGGATTCTGGAAAAAATTGCTGGCCGGCTGGGCCTTGCAGGAAGAGGTTTTAGCCCAAAAAATTGATGATCTGGTGGATGCTGCCGGTGAAGATGTGGCTGCCGCTATGCAACAACCCGAAGTGCAGAAAAAGGTGATGGAATTGATAACCGAGAGGCTGGACAAGTTTTTACAGATTCCGGTTAATGAGCTGGCGAAAAAAGTATCCTATCAGAAACTTGCGGGTATGAGCGATTATGTCAAGGGCAAATTGCTGGCCTTAGTAGCTCGCCAGGAAACTGCCGATCGCTGTTTTACCTTGTTTGAGCAGGTCTTGATGAGCATTAATAATATCCCCTTTTCCCGGCTGGCGGCGGCGGTTGGTCTTGGTGATCTGCCCGATGCGGTGACCAGACAGGCCAGGAATAAACTGCTGCTGGTGATGCGGTCCAAACAGATGAAAAGACAATTTACCAACCAGTTGCATGCAATGCTCAGCCGTTATTTTTATGAAGTACCCGTAGGCCGGATATCACTGAAAGTTCCTTACGAGTTATTGGAGCGGGGGATTGTTTTTACTCATCGGAGAGCCATCAATCTTATGGAAACTGAACTGCCTCACCTGACGGACTCTATTGATATTCCGGCGATGGTTGAAGAACGGATTAATGAGTTGCCGGTTTTACAGGTTGAGGCCCTGCTGATGGATATCATGAAGGAACATTTCACCTATATCAACATTTTTGGCGGGATACTGGGAGCCCTGATCGGCGGTTTCCAGGTATTGTTTATGTATTATTTTTATTGAGAGTGATGACGGCCGCTAAAAAACTTTATTTTTTCGTCAGGCCGCAATCTTTATAGATTCCCTTCACGGACTGCCAGCAAATTACTCTCAATTATTTCGTAGGTTCTGGCCGCTACCGGCCTGATGTCGCTGGGCCGGTTATACTCCGGGATTTCCAGTGGGGGATCAATTTTCAGGGTGATGGTTCCCGGGTGAATGCTGATTGAACCCTTGGGCTGCAATTTGTCCGTGCCGATAATGGTGATGGGCAGGATTGACAGTCCAAGCTGGGCGGCAAGAATAAATGCCCCTTTTTTGAATTCTCCCAGCAGCTTGTCACCTGTGGCCCGGGTCCCTTCGGCAAAAATAACCATAGTAATGCCAACTTCTTTCAGTTCTTTTCCCTTGATTTTCATGGCTTTAATGGCCTGGTTCCGGTTGCCCCGGTCAATGATAATGGTGTGGCTGCGTCTCAGCATCAGGCCAAACAGGGGAATCCTGGCCAGTTCCCGCTTGGCTACCATGCGGCAATTGAGGCCGCTGCCGGCAAGGACAGCATAGATATCAAGAAAACTTCGATGGTTGGCGATGATCATGTAATTCTTGCCTGGCTGGCAGTTTTCAGCCCCGATAACTTTTACCTTGATGCCACTGCCGCCTAGAACGGTTTTGCCCCAGTAGCGAGCGCAGAAGTTGACGCCTTTAACCCTCAAGGGTGGAATAAAGCTGCAGATAATGGCTGATGTTGTCCAAAATAAGGTTAGGATACCGACCAATATCGATGAATACAGCGCCAGCAAAAAATCTTTTAGTTTCTTCAAAATAATACCTCGATGAAAGATAGCAATTTCCTCCGGTTTATACGCGGTTATGCCGTTTTTTTGAAGAAAAAACTTGCATTTACCGAATAATAATGTTAAATGCGCAATATATTTTGGCTCGGATACACTGTTTTTTTTGAAGTGGGCTTAGGAGAGCCCGCTTTTTTTTTACTGAAATGACAGCCGGGATCTGGTTGATTTGTGTTCATCCGGAAATTATTAATTTCCAGATGGAAACTAATTTACATGCTGACAACGTTTTTATTGATTTGATGGGTGCTCCGCAGGACAGGATAGCTTCAATGCTGCTTACCGTTCGTTCTTACAGCGAAGAGCTGTTGGCATCGTTGGGCTTTGAACTGGTGGACATGGAATACCTGGCCTCGGATGACCGGGGCATCCTGCGACTGTATATAGACAGGCCTGCAGGCGGAGTCACCCTGGATGACTGTGTTATTGTCAGCCGTCAGCTGGGGGCGCTCCTGGATGTTGAGGATATTATTCCATTCCGCTATGCTTTGGAAGTTTCATCTCCAGGACTTAACCGGCCCTTGAAACGGCCGAAAGATTTTCTTGCGCATTGCGGTAAAAAGATTAAAATAAAAACCAGGATGCCGGTTGATGGGCGCCGGCGTTTTAGTGGTGTTCTGCAGGAGTACAGTGAAGCAGACGGTTCCATTGTTCTGGATACTGATACCGGTTGCTATACTCTGGATGTGGCTAATTTTGCCAAATGTAATCTGGTATATGAATTTCCTGAACCGGGTAAATGATCTGGCCGTATAATACGGTTATGGGTTTATGATGATGTTTCTTATTTTAAAGATAGAACAAATATGATGTAGGAGGCCGGGTGCATGTCTTCCAGTTTGAACTTTATTCTTGATCAGGTCGGTAAAGAAAAGGGGATCCCGAAAGAGATCCTGGTGGAAGCTATCGAGTCAGCGATGGTTACTGCTTCCCGGAAGAAACTTGGTCCAGGTCGGGATATTGAAGCCCAGTTTAATGAGGAAACAGGTGATATTGAACTTTTTGAATTTGTTGAAGTGGTTGAAAACCCGGAAAATTCCTATACCGAAATTTCCCTGGAGGAAGCGCGTGAATTTGATGCGGAAGCTGAATATGGAGATAGCCTGGGCTTGAAGTTGGATACTTCCGAGTTTGGTCGGATTGCTGCCCAGACGGCCAAACAGGTTATTATGCAAAAGATCAGGGAAGCTGAGCGGGAAAGCATTTTTGAAGAGTTTCATGAGCGGATTGGTGAAGTTATCAGCGGGACAGTCCAGCGAGTGGAACGTGGTAACCTGGTAATCAATCTGGGAAAGACCGAGGCTATATTGCCCCGTTCCGAGACCATTCCCCGGGAGAACTTTCGCCAGGGTGAGCGGGTTCGGGTTTATCTCCTGGATGTTAAAATGACCCTCAAGGGACCGCAGATTATCCTTTCCCGGACCCATCCGGGATTTTTGATCAAATTGTTTGAGACCGAAGTCCCGGAAATTTACGAGGGAATTATTACCATCCAGGGGGCATCCAGGGAACCGGGAATACGGGCAAAGGTTGCCGTTTATACCAATGATCATGATGTGGATCCTGTAGGTGCCTGTGTTGGGGTCCGTGGCTCCCGGGTTCAGAACGTAGTCCAGGAACTCAAAGGGGAGAAAATTGACATTATCCGTTGGAATCCCGATGAAGTCCGTTATGTCTGCAATTCCTTGTCCCCGGCCCAGATCAATAAAATTATTCTGGATGAAAACAACAGAGCTATGGAAATTATTGTTCCGGATGATCAGCTTTCACTGGCAATCGGCCGTCGGGGCATGAACGTTCGGCTGGCAAGTCGCCTGACCGGCTGGAAGCTGGATGTGAAATCCACTTCGCGGGTGGCGGATGATTTCGAACGAATCTTTGAAGCTTTGCATGAGGTGGAAGGTCTGGATAATGTTTCCATGGAGCTTCTGTATGATAATGGTTACCGGCAGCTGGAAGATATTGCCGCTGCCTCTCCTGATGAATTGGCGGAGATTATCGGTACTGAAGGTCCTGATGCTGAACAGTTGGTCTCCTGTGCTGCCGAAGCCATAGTAAAATTAAGGGCGAAAGCTGAACAGGCACGGGAGGAACAGGAAGAAGTCAGTGCGGCTGATGCGGAAGCCGGGTTGGAACCGACAGCTGCCGGTGAAGTTGCAGTGGATGATGATGTGGATGAGAAGACCTCAGATGCAGAGGTTTCTGTTGATGACATAACCAAGCTTCCGGCAGACGACGATGATACTGTTGATTGACCAATGACAGATCATGTGCCGTTACGGACCTGTATTGTTTGTCGACATCGGGCAGACAAATCAGAGTTTTTTCGTTTTGTTGCTGATGAAGCAGGATTTCTATTTTATGATACCAAAAGCAATAAGCCCGGTCGAGGTTTTTATCTCTGTCGAACAGGAAACTGCTTGGAAAGATACATCCGGATACCCAGGAAGTATTCGACTAAATTTCGGCTCAGGGAGATTGTTTCCGAGAGTATTAAACAACTTAAGGATCATGTTTGAGGGTGTTTTTAAGCGGATAAGATGTCAGGCGGTCAGGAAATTTATTGGTTCCATAGTTTGCTGTGTAGGGGGTGACAGGTTTTGATTTTAGGGGAACAAATAAAGCTGAAAGTTTATGAACTTTCCAGAGAATTGAATCTCAAGGATGCTGAGCTCTTGGATGTCCTTGCTAATCTTGACATTCCGGCGAATGGAAGATTCAGCTCTTTGAGTTATGATCAGGTTGAGAAAGTCAAAGTTTTTTGCCGTGAAAATCAGGGTCCCGGAATGCAGGAAAAGCGGCTTGGCTCCAGTATTGTTCGGCGTCGCCGCAAGAAGGTAAAACCGGTGGTGGAAGAGATTCCTGCGGTTGAGACTTCCCCTGAGATGAAAACTGAAGAAACACCTTCAGTGGAAGAAATTCCGGAAGTTACCGCTACTGTCGAACCGGAAGTTGAAGTTCCAGTGGCAGAAAAACCTGAAGCAGAGGTGGCGGCTGAGCCTGAAACAGAAGCATCAATGACCGTGGAGAGTGAAGTTACGGCAGAAACCGTCCCTCCGGTTGTAGAAGAGGAAATGCCGGCGGCTGTCGAAGAAAAGCCGTCGGTTAAGAAAGAGAAATCGGCAAAGGCTAAATCTCGTGGAGCTCGGGTGATCGGTAAGGTCGCGCTGAAAAAATTGGGTCGTCCAGCAAAAAAGGCACCTCAGGAGGAAGAAAAAGCTGGAACTGGAAAGGCCGCGGAAGATTCCAGTCAGCGGCCTGCAGCCGCCGGTCAGCCAGCTGTAACTCAACCTGAGCCCCCGGTTGAAGAAAAAAAAGCTGGTCGTAAGGGCAGGAAGAAAGGGTCATCGCCCGATGTTGACAAGGAAGAAGGTTCGCGTAAGAAAGGTTTTCATAAAAAATCGGTTATTAAAAATCTCGACTTGAGGGGAAATGAAGCCCCGCGTGGCCGTCGTGGAAAAGGGAAGAAAGCCAAAGCCCCCAGGAGGGGTGAACACAAAACAGAAATTACGACACCGAAAGAAATTAAGCGGGTAGTGAAAATAACCGAGGTGATTTCAGCCGGTGAATTGGCTAAGCGCTTGGGGGTCAAGTCTTCTGAAATTATCGGTAAATTAATGGAACTCGGGGTCATGGCGACCATTAATCAGATGATTGATATTGATACCGCAACAATTATTGCCGCTGAATATGGTCACTCGGTAGAAAATGTCGCCTTTGATGAAATAACCGTATTGGAAGAGACCCCGGATGCGGAAGAATCATTGCTCCCCCGCCCTCCTGTAGTCACGGTTATGGGCCATGTTGATCACGGTAAAACCTCCTTGTTGGATGCCATCCGTGAAGCCCGGGTGGTGGCTGGGGAGGCCGGTGGAATTACTCAGCATATTGGTGCCTATTCCGTGGCCTTGCCGAAAGGAACCATTTCTTTTATTGATACTCCCGGTCATGAAGCTTTTACTACCATGCGTTCCCGTGGTGCCGGCATTACCGATATCGTCATTCTGGTGGTAGCCGCTGATGACGGGGTTATGCCGCAGACGATAGAATCTATTAATCATGCCCGGGCGGCTGAAGTTCCTGTCATTGTTGCGGTTAATAAAATAGATAAGCCGGGTGCTCGTCCTGATGAAGTGAAGCGGCAATTAAGCGAACATGGGGTAGTTGCGGAAGATTGGGGTGGCGATACGATTTTTGTCGAGGTCTCAGCTAAAAAACGCACTAATATTGATACGTTGCTGGAAATGGTTCTGCTTCAGTCCGAGATGATGGAAGTTAAGGCCAACCCGGATAAACCCGGAAAAGGGATTATTATTGAGTCCCGGTTGGACCGGGGCAAGGGACCGCTGGCTACGGTACTGGTGCGGGAAGGAACGGTTAAACCGGGAGACTTTGTGGTTGCCGGTCTCTATAATGGCCGGGTCAGGGCTTTGATTGATGATCATGGGGAATCGGTTGAAAGTGCTGGGCCCTCGATGCCGGTGGAGATCCTGGGTCTTTCCGGAGTCCCGGCTGCCGGTGATGATTTTAATGTGGTGAAATCGGAAAAGAGGGCCAAGGAGCTGTCCGACTACCGTCAGCACCAATTCCGGGAAAGGGAGATTTCCACTACCAGTAAGATTTCCCTTGAAGATCTTTTTGATCAGATTCAGGAAGGTGAAGTAGAAAAGCTGAATATTATTGTCAAGGCCGATGTCCATGGTTCTGCCGAGGCTGTGACTGAAGCGCTTAAAAAAATATCCACTGAAAAAGTGAAGGTTGACGTTATTCATCTGGCGGTTGGCGGGATCAAGGAAGCGGATATCATGCTCGCTTCTGCTTCCAGGGCTATTATCATCGGTTTTAACGTCCGCCCTGATATTAAAGCCCAGAACCTGGCGGAAGAAGAGCATGTGGATATCAAGCTGTATTCCATCATTTATAATTTAATTGATGACGTGAAGAAAGCCATGGTTGGCTTGCTGCAGCCGGAGATCAAGGAAGTTTATCTTGGACGGGCTGAGGTTAAAGAGGCCTTTGCGGTCAGTAAAGTTGGTACCATTGCTGGTTGTCGGGTGATAGATGGTAAGGTCAGTCGTAATGCCGGGGTACGATTGCTGCGGGATAATGCGGTAATATATGAAGGGAAAATCAGCTCTTTGAAGCGATTTAAGGATGATGTCAAGGAAGTCTCGACCGGTTTTGAATGCGGCATCGGGATTGAAAAATATAATGATGTGAAACCTGGTGATGTGATCGAAGTCTTTACAACTAAAGAGGTGGCGGCCACCCTTTAATGGTGGTTGTGGTTGGTCATGCATGTAGGGGTTTGTCAGGTTCAACTGTTTCTGCCCGAAAATCATTCCCTGAAGGATAAAAGTCGGGTGCTGAAATCTTTAATCAAGCGGCTGCAGAATAAATTTAATCTTTCAGTGGCAGAAACAGGTTGCCAGGATAACTGGCAGCAGGCGGTATTGGCTTTTTCCGTCCTCAGTAGTAATCACGCATTGGTTAATCGGATTTTGGATAAAATCCTCGATTTTATCGAATCTACGGGAATTATGGTCGGAGATTCTTCTCTGGAGATTATGACTTTTTCTGATTCATTCCCGGAACGTTAATGATTCCTGAATTAAGCGCTTAGCAATCGTTAATATTCGACTTTGTCTATAGATTGGCAAATTTTTCTTATTTCTCACAGAGCTTGCTATATTGTAGTAAGCCTTGCATAAAAAATAAAAAGGGAGGGCGGGGGAAATTGGAAGCGGGGTCACCGGGATTGGGGACATTCTTGAGTTTCGCGTTAAAAGCAAATTCAAGCTGTTCCTCCACTGGGCGAGCGATAGTCAAGAGTGTCCCCCCGCGAAGCACGGCGAAGCAAACGTGCAAACCAGTACGGACCGCAGGCGAAGGAAGGCGGGAAAGTGAATTATCACAAATTCGGGACCCAGGACAAAAAAATTTCACCACGAAGCACACGAAGGACACGAAGAAATGAAATTTGATGATCTGTCCCATTCTGTTATTGGTTGTGCTTTGGAGGTTCATAGCCATTGAAAATAAGCTGATTGTTGAATTGAAAAGTGTCGAAGAATTAAAAGGTATGTTCTTTAATTCTCTTCGTGCTCTTCGTGTGCTTCGTGGTCAAATGCTTTTACTGTTTATTCTGCTGGGGGTAGTTTTTGCTGCGCACAGCGGGTTACAGCGTGAAAATGTTTACCTTCTCATTAGCATAAGGCCTTGTTTTCCCATAGCTAAACGCTAACAGCTGATAGCTTAACTTAGGCAATTTTCTGGTGCACGTTTTATGCGAAATCAGACCAAGCGATGTCGTCGGGTTGCTGATTCCTTGAGAAAAGAGATATCTTCCATGTTGTCGCTGCAGGAAGTTAAAGACCCACGGATATCTTTTGTCACCATTATTGATGTGGCGGTCAGTCCTGATCTGCACATGGCCGAGGTGTATTATACCGTGCATGGCTCCGGTGATGAAAAAGAGGAAACCCTGAGAGGATTGCAGAGCTCTGCCGGTTTCATCCGTCGTGAGTTGGGAAAACGACTTCATTTGAAGCGGATTCCCGAGTTGAATTTTCGTTATGATGAAACCATAGATCATGGTTTTCATATTGACAAGTTGTTGGCGGATCTGGATGACTGAGAGTATCGATGTGACTCCGCGTCAGCGTAATTTTTTGTCTCGCGCCCGTTCGCTTCACTCACTCAAGACGCAAAGGCGCAATGAAAAACGACAGACGATATAGCAAATTGAACTCTTCGCGGTCTTTGCGGCTTAGCGCGAGAATTAAAAAAAATTGACGGATATTAGGTCCAAGAATTTGCTAATTTATAAACAAATGAATGCTTACTATTAGCAATAAAATCTAAAGGAGTGAGGGGTTTGCAATAGTAAACACCGTGTAATTATTGAACTAACAGCTAATGGCTAAAAGCTAGCCGCTTAATCCAGGGATATAAATGATGGCAGTTGACATCAAGCAAATTGAACAAATGATCGGTGCCTGTTCCGCGGCGCAAACGGTTCTTATTGCCACCCATGTAAATCCCGATGGCGATGCTATCGGCTCATCCCTGGCTCTGGCTGAGACACTGGAAAAGCTGGGGAAAAGGGTGGTTTTGTATGACCGTGATCCGGTTCCGTACATGTTTGCTTTTCTGCCCCTGGCGGATAATTTTGTTTCCCGGATACCGGAAGATGAAATATTTGATCTCCTGCTGCTGCTCGACTGCAGTGAGTTGAGCCGTACAGGCAATGTTCTGCCCGAGTTTACCGGTTATCGGCAGATGGGCTGTATTGATCATCATGTAACCAATGATTCTTTTGCCCAGGTGAACCTGATTGATGCAAAGGCCAGTGCTACGGCTGAACTGGTGTACGAGATGATTTTCCGGATGGATCCTGATTATTCCCGGGAGGTGGCTATAAACCTTTATGCCGGGATCATCACCGATACCGGTTCCTTTCATTATGCCAACTCCACCCCCCGATCTTTTGCTATTGCCGGGGAATTGGTCAATCGTGGTGTTGACCCGTGGATGGTGGCCCAGCAGGTTTATGAAAGTGAGCCTGTGAGTCGACTGCAACTTTTGGGCTCTGTACTGCAGACGTTGCGGATTGCTCCGGATGGGAAGGCCGCCTGTGTTACGGTTACCCAGGAGATGTATGCGCGGACGGGTACCAATGCCGAGCATACGGATCGCCTGGTCAATTATCCCCGTTCCATTGCCGGGGTTGAAGTGGCTTTTCTCCTGCGTCAGGATGCGGAAAAATCATATAAATTGAGCTTTCGCTCCCGGGGTAAAGTAGATGTAGCTTCGCTGGCTCAGGAATTTGGCGGTGGCGGACATAAAAATGCGGCCGGTTGCTACCTGACCGGAACGGCTGATGAAATAATCCAGCTGGTTTTTCGAAAAATTGATTTTTTGCTCAATGTCAGCGGTTCTGATGCTGTTTCCCTGATTGCCGGGGCGAATAGTTGATGGATGGTTTTATTACTATAGATAAACCGGCTGATCTGACTTCCCAGGCTGTTGTTGCCCGGGTAAAGCGAATTTTGGGCTGTCACAAAGCCGGGCATACGGGAACCCTCGATCCATTGGCAACCGGGGTTTTGCCGGTAGCGCTGGGAAAGGCTACCAGACTGATTCCCTACCTGGACGAGTCGGTTAAGGTTTACTCAGGTGAACTGTGCCTTGGGGTCGAGACTGATACATATGATTGCCAGGGGACAATCCGTCGTCAGTTTACGGGGAACATGAGTTTTTCCCCACTGGACCTGGAAACGGTGTTAGCTGATTTTACCGGTACCATCAGCCAGGTTCCTCCCATCTTTTCAGCTTTGAAATATAAAGGAAAACCACTGTATGCCCTGGCCCGCAGTGGGAACCCGGTGATTCCACCACCGCGACAAATAACAGTTTGCTCTTTCGAGTTGCTTTCACTGAAATTACCGAAAGCTACCTTTCGGGTCTGTTGTTCCCGTGGTACTTATGTCCGTTCTTTAGTGCATGATATTGGTCTGCGGTTGGGCTGCGGTGCTATGCTGACCCGTTTGGTTCGGGAACAGAGCGGCCCTTTTCTGTTGGCGGATGCGGTTGGATTGGAGCAACTGAAAACGGCGGCTGGTCAAAGTGACTTTTCCGCAGTTATTTCCATGGCAAAAGTTTTGTCCAGGATGCCGGCGCTGACTATTGAGGATGAGGAATTGATAGCCCTGATCAAAACGGGGTCGGCGCTGCCGGAGGAGCTGATGACGCAATCGTTGACCCATCCACCAGGGACTGAATACAAACTTATAGATTCGGTTGGCAATCTGCTGGCGATTGCCTGTCTGGTATTGGAAAACCGTTACTGTTGGTTGCAGATGAAAAGGGTGTTTTTGCAATAAAATCTTTACATTCAGGGATTTCTGTGATATTCGCAGGTAATGATTTTTGAGGCTTTAGGCCTGTGTCTGATTATTTGTGGGAGGAATAGATTCAATGGCTTTAGAAACTGAAAAGAAGAAAACCGTAATCGAAAAATTTCAAATGCACGACAGCGATACCGGCTCGCCGGAAGTCCAGATTGCGTTGTTAAGTGAACGGATAATCTATTTAACCGAGCACTTTAAAACCCATAAAAAAGACTTTCATTCACGTCGGGGACTTTTGAAACTGGTTGGCCAGCGCCGTCGGTTGCTTGACTATCTGAAGAAAAAGGAATTTCAACGTTATAAAACCGTGATCAGTACCCTGGGATTGCGTCGGTAAATGACCAGCTGTAATTTCAGCTGTGAGCTGCCGATCCCGGGACTGCTTATAAATGCAGAACTAATAGACGAATAGGAAAATACATGAAGCGTTATTGTAAACTGGAAGTTGAAGAAAGTAATATTGTCCTGGAAACAGGGAAATTAGCCAAACAGGCTGGTGGTTCGGTAGTGGTTCGCTCGGGTGATACCATGGTTCTGGTGACTGCTGTTGCCGACCGAAAAGGGCGGGAGGGGATAGATTTTTTCCCGCTTACTGTTGATTATCGTGAAAAGACTTATGCTGCCGGCAAAATCCCCGGTGGTTTTTTTAAGCGGGAAGGTCGTCCTACGGATCGTGAGACCCTGACCTCCAGGCTCATCGACAGACCTATCCGGCCATTATTTCCCAAAGGCTTTACTTGTGAAACCCAGGTAATTGCCACGGTTATTTCAGTAGATGGAAAACATGATGCCGCCATCCTGGCCTTGACCGGAGCCTCTGCGGCATTGATGATATCCGATATCCCCTTTACCGGCCCCATTGCCGGGGTCCGTGTTGGTCGTATTGATGGGAAGTTGGTGAGCAATCCACTTCAGGACGAAATGGAGAACAGTGACCTTGATATAGTTATGGCCTGCAGTTATGAGGCTGTGGTCATGGTTGAGGGTGGTGCCCGGGAATTGCCGGAAGATGTTATTATTGAGGCCCTTAAGTTTGGTCACCAGGCGGCGCAGCCCCTGCTGCAGGCTCAGGAAGAGATGGCCAAACAGGTTGGTAAACAAAAGCGGGTTGTTGTTGCTCCTCAGCTTGATGAACAGCTGACTGCCGTGGTGGTGGAAGAGTATGGTTCACGCTTTGATGAAGGTCTGGCTATCAGTGACAAACTGGAAAGGCGGGATTATTTCAGTGACTTGAAAGCTGAAATTGCCGTGCAGCTGGAAAACCATGATATTCAGGTGAATGATCTCGGCGAAGTATTTGAAAACCAGTTGTCAACCGCTATCCGGCAGCAGATTTATCAGCAAAAAGTTCGGATCGGGGGGCGCGCAGTTGATGAAGTCAGGCAGATATCCTGCGAGGTTGGTCTGTTGCCCCGGGTTCATGGCTCTGCTCTGTTTACCAGAGGTGAAACCCAGGCCCTGGTTACCGGTACCTTAGGGACTTCATCGGATGAACAGCGGATTGATTCCCTGCTTGGGGAAAGTTTTAAACGGTTTATGTTGCATTATAATTTTCCTCCTTTCAGTGTTGGCGAAGCGCGTTTCCTTCGGGGACCGGGACGGCGTGAAATTGGTCATGGACTTCTGGCTGAACGGGCTCTGACCCCGGTTCTGCCCAGTGATGAAGAGTTTCCCTATACGATCCGGGTGGTTTCAGATATCCTTGAGTCCAATGGTTCATCTTCAATGGCCACGGTTTGTGGTGGTTCGCTGGCCTTGATGGATGGAGGTGTGCCCCTGAAAGCCCCGGTAGCCGGAATTGCCATGGGACTAGTTAAGGAGGGGGATGATTTTATCGTGCTTAGCGATATCCTGGGTGATGAAGATCACGTCGGTGATATGGATTTCAAGGTGGCCGGAACCCGGGAAGGCATTACTGCTATCCAGATGGATATCAAAATTACCGGGATCAGCCAGGAAATTATGAAGAAAGCCCTGGATCAGGCCCGGGAAGGTCGGTTCACCATTCTGGGGATTATGGAAAAATGTCTGGCTGAATCACGGGAAGAAATTTCCACCTATGCTCCCAGGATTATTACTGTTACTGTTCACCAGGATAAAATTCGTGACGTGATTGGGCCGGGCGGGAAAAATATCCGGGCCATTGTTGAAAAAACCGGGGCTAAGATTGATATTGAGGACAGCGGTGAAATAAAAATTGCCTCTGCAGATGAAGATGCTGCCGATATGGCTATTGCCATGATTCGCGACTTGACCCAGGAAGCCGAAGTTGGGAAAATATACCTGGGTAAAGTACAGAAAATCATGGATTTTGGTGCCTTTGTGGAAATATTTCCCGGCACTGATGGCTTGGTACACATATCGCAGCTTGCCCATGAACGGGTTCGCAATGTCAGGGATGTTCTGAAGGAGGGCGATGAGGTTTTGGTGAAAGTTCTGGAAGTTGATCGCCAGGGGAAAATTAAGCTTTCCCGCAAGGATGCCCTTGATGAAAAGAAAGACAAGTAGATCTTGTCACTTATTTTACCAGTGTTGTTCTAGTAATAAGGCGGGTTTGACCCGCCTTATTTTTTTGAGGTCTCTTGATTTAATGTCTCGACTCTATTGAATTCAATGACTATTGCATGAATTTCATAATGTTGTGACTTTACAAATTTTGGGACGAGGATTATATTATTGGTTAATCATTAAACTAACTGCTAAAGGCTA
Organism: Pseudomonadota bacterium; assembly: GCA_034660915.1. Taxonomy (NCBI): domain Bacteria; kingdom Pseudomonadati; phylum Pseudomonadota; species Pseudomonadota bacterium. Next base: position 875 of record JAYEKE010000102.1, on the reverse strand, counting down.
AAGGCTAAAGGCTAATTGCTTAATTGAGGGTTCAGTTTGATTCCTGGTGGCTGAGATAGTTTTGGAAAGGAAGATATTGTGGCTGGAAAAGATTATTATGCTGTTCTCGGGGTGGGTAAAAAAGCTTCTGAAGAAGAGATTAAAAAGGCATTTCGAAAATTGGCCCGTAAGTATCACCCCGATATGAATCCGGATAATGCCGCTGCCGAAAAGAAGTTTAAAGAGATTAGTGAGGCCTATGAAGTCCTCAGTGATGCAAAAAAACGAAAAGAATATGATACCTATGGGGAAACCTTTCAGCAGCCGGGAGGGGGATTCCATGGCCACCCCGGCGCTGGAGCTTACGGTTTTGATTTGAATGATCTTTTTGGCGGTGGAATGGGAGGAGGCAGGAGCAGGAGTAAGACGTTTACTTCTGGAGGTGATCCTGCTGATATATTCGCGGATCTTTTCGGCAGTTCCGGTGGATTTCAACAGCAGGCGAGACCGCGAAAAGGTGAGGATATTTCTTACGCGGTTGAAATTTCCTTTGCTGAAGCGGTTCAGGGAACGGAATTGCGGTTGCAGATTAACCATCGGAAGGTAACGGTGAGGATTCCGCCTGGAACCAATAATAATTCAAAACTGCGGGTTAAAGGGAAAGGTCAACCGGGGGCTCATGGAGGTCCGGCCGGCGATCTGCTGCTGCAGGTGAAAGTTCAGGTGGATGAAACTTTCACCATGAAAGGTCATAATCTTCACTGTACGGTAAGTATTCCGCTGACCACGGCTATTCTTGGTGGTCGGGTTGACGTGCCGACCTTTGCTGGCAAAGCGATGCTGACTCTGCCTCCCGGAACTCAGCCTGGTCAGAAATTTCGTTTGCAGGCTAAAGG
>JAYEKE010000101.1 GCA_034660915.1 Pseudomonadota bacterium | reverse complement strand
GTGTTGTCAGCTGCTGAAGAGAGGATTGAAAAATGAATCAGGAAGTGCGTTTACGCTTTGCCCCCAGCCCTTTTGAATTATGGGGACATGATACATAACTCCCGGTAACCGTGATGCCAATTTTTTTTACCATAAGTCAAAAATACTCGCAATTTTTTTGCGAGTTAGGTCTGCCGGTTCATCATCAACAATAAGGACGGTAAAGTAACGTTTTTTTTCGTTCATGATCCTGTTTGTCCATGCATTATGACTTATGAGCAGAACTGGTTAACGGAGACTTGTCGTGCCTTGTAAAGCAATGAGAGTCTCCATCCCAAGAATAGAGCACACATCGCGGAGAGGGTACAGTCTCTATTTTTCCTGTTTCTTATTTCGTTAAACCGGCAGATTTCTTTAAATTATTTTACAGAAAGAAATAGAGGACAGACCACGGTTCATTTACTATCCTATTTTCTCTATTAAAAACGTTGGGTTATGGTCTGTCCCAGATGTTTACGGACTATGAAACAATGTCGGCATGAGCCGCAAAAGCCTGGGACAGTCCCCTTTTAAACCGCAAAGGCTCAGGGGGGACAGTCTCGGTTTTGCTTGTAAATCAGAAATCTTTTCTTGACATGATCAACAAGGTGATCTATAATAAGATCATGTTAAACTTAAATATAAATGAAATAAAGACTCATTTTTCAAACTATCTCGCCAAAGTCAGTAATGGTGAAACCGTAATAGTCTGCAAGCGAAATGTGCCTATTGCTGAAATAAAACCAATTGCAGCCCCCCTCAATAAGAATCGTCCTATTGGTCTGGCCGGCAAAGAGTATCCCGATTTTCAAATTGGTAACGCTTTTTTCGAACCCCTCCCTGACGATATTGTGGCTGCTTTTAACGGCGAAGAGTCGTGAAACTTCTCCTCGATACCTGCACTTTTCTCTGGCTGACTAAGGGACGTGAAAAGTTGTCAGTTAAGGCAATTGATGCTTTTACCAACCCTCAAAATGAAGTATTCCTGAGCGCTGTTTCGGCTTGGGAGATCAATGTAAAATACCGCTTGGAAAAATTGCAACTTCCGCTTGCACCTGATCAATTTATTCCCAAAGAGCGTAAAAGACATTTAATCTCTCCCTTGAATTTATCGGAACAAGACACCCTGCATTTGTGCAAACTGCCTACTCCCCACAAAGATCCTTTTGATCGTATGCTTGTATGTCAGGCTATCGAACATTCATTGACAATTATTACCCCTGATCCCCTGATTAGACAATACCCAATCCGTTGTTTATGGTAGCTTTGACGATTACTAAAAAGTGCCTGCCGACTGTGTCAATCATTTATGCGCGGAATTTTCGCGGCCGCCGACAATCCTTGCAATCAGTGGCCGGAAATGATAATCCACGGGGCATTGTTTGCTGAGATATGCTGTAAAAATCCGCTTTGGATTTGACATTATTCGCTAGTGTTGTCAGCTGTTGAAGAGAGGATGAAAAGATGAATCAGGAAGTGCGTTTACGCTTTGCCCCCAGTCCCACAGGCTATCTGCATATCGGCGGGGCCCGAACCGCCATTTATAATTGGCTTTACGCCCGGAAAACCGGCGGGAAACTGATCCTGCGGATCGAGGATACCGATGCCGAGCGCTCAACCGAGGAATCCATCCAGGGGATTCTCGATGGCTTGCGCTGGCTGGGGGTGACCTGGGATGAGGGGCCTTACTTTCAGTCCCAGTTTGGCGAAGATCACCGGGCTGCGGCCCAAAAGCTGCTGGTAAGCGGCCGGGCCTATAAGTGTTTTTGTACCCGGGAAGAGCTGGAGCAGAAACGGGAAATAGCCAAACAGCAGAAACTTGATTTCAGTTATGACGGTACCTGCCGGAATTTGAGCCCGGCGGAAGTGGCGGCCAAAGAGGCGGCCGGTCTGCCGTATACCGTTCGTCTGCAGGTTCCCGCCGGTGAAGGCGCAGTGGTTTTTGATGATCTGGTCTATGGCCGCATCGAGAAAAAATATGTCGATATTGAGGACTTTGTTGTCTGTCGTTCAAACGGTCAGCCGCTTTACCTGCTTTCCAACGCCGTCGATGACGCCAGGGATCGTATCAGCCATGTTATCCGTGGACAGGATGGCCTGGCCAACACCCCGAAGCAGATTCTCATTTATCAGGCGCTGGATTTGCCGGTGCCAAAATTTGCCCATATGTCCCTGACCCTTGACCCCAAGCGGGCAAAAATTTCCAAGCGCAGCCACGGCGAACTGGTAGCGGTTCATTTTTACCGGGAACATGGTTTTCTGCCCTGGGCGCTGGTGAATTTTCTCGTGTTGCTGGGCTGGTCGAATCCCGATTCCCGGGAATTCTTCAGCCGGGATGAGTTGATTGAAGCCTTTGACTTGAAGGGAATCAAGCGGGCCAATTCAATTTTCAACGTCCAGAAGAATGATCCCAAATTCATTACCGATCCCAAGGCGATCAGTATGAATGCCCATTACCTGCGGGAGATGCCGCTGAAGGAGCTGGAGCCTTACGTGGTCGCCGAGTTGGAGAAAGCCGGCATCTGGCAGCCGGAATTCGCGACTGAACGGCGTGACTGGTTTTTGAAAACCATTGATCTCATCCGCAGCCGCTACCATTTTCTCACTGATTTTGCCACCCTTGGGCGGCCTTATTTTGCCGATGATTTTGAGCTTGAGGAAAAAGCCCTGAAAAAGAATCTGCTGAAACATCCGGACTTGAAGGAATTGCTGCCGTTACTAGCGGACCGCTTTGCCGCCATGACGGATTTTTCGGCAGCGGAGACTGAACGGGTGGTTCGGGAGGTAATTGAGGATCTGGATGTCAAACCCGGTATTATTATCAACGGCATGCGCGCCGCGGTTACCGGCCAGCTCAAAGGAGCCGGGATGTTTGAAATTCTGGAAATTTTCGGCCGGCAGCGGGTGGTGGACCGGCTGCGCCGGGTGGATAAATATTTTAGTTGAAATCAGGCGGATTTTTTTCTTGCGTCGATAAAAAAGCCCCACTTAAAAGCGGGGCTTTTTTGTGCTGGAAGGGAAGTATCCGGGATAGCGCATTCACAATCCGGGATAATCAATCAGTCATCTGCCGTTATCTCTTCGGTTTCTGTTTTGTTTTTTTTGGCTTCGGCTGCTAATGTAAAGCCAAAATTAAGGGCTTCCTCATTGATTTTTTCGGTGCCTGCCGGAACCCGGGCCAATACCGCCGTTTTGATGGCTTTCTTGGTCACAATGCCGGTGGTTTCCACCAGGACGCCCAGGGCGACAATATTGCTGAACAGTTCTTTGCCGAATTTTTCCCGGGTGCGGGCGGAAATGGGAATGGTGACCGCCCGGCTGGTGGGTACCTGGGTGACATAGCTGGTGTCGGCGATGAAGGTGCCGTCCACGGTCAGATCGTAGAGGTATTGGTCACAGGCCTTTTGGGACATGGCCAGCAATATGTTAACCCAGGTGGCCTTCGGGTAATAAATGGGGCCGCTGGAAATGATAACTTCAGCCTTGCTGGCTCCGCCCCGGGCTTCGGGGCCGTAGGACTGGCTTTGGACCACGTTTTTACGGTCATAAATGGCGGCTTCGGCAAGAATAATGCCGGCGGTAATTAAACCCTGACCGCCACTGCCGGCCAGGCGAATTTCCGTTCTTGCCTGGGTCATGATGTACCTCCTCCGCTGAGCCGTTCCTGGGCCTCAGAGATTATTTCATTATACAAATCACAGTATTCCGGCAGATCTCTTTCCACCAGTACCCCGGTGATAATTTTTCCGGCCAGCTCTTCTGTTGTCATTTTCGCCGCTTTCTTTTTGGGAATGGCTGATTCTTTTTGCCACTTAAGCATTTCCGGGGCGCCGCCAACCTTGTTCAGCCGACCATAAAGGGTTGGACAGTGAGTGACTATTTCAACCACGGCAAAACCATGATGGCGAATCGCTTTTTTAATCAGGTCCTGCAGCTGCATGACATGGTAGGAGGTGGTCCGGGCTACAAACGAGGCTCCGGCCGCCTCCGCCAGGGCCGAAATATTAAAAGGGTTTTCGATGTTTCCCGCCCGGCAGGTGGAGCCCTTGGCTCCATGGGGGGTAGTGGGACTGTACTGGCCGCCGGTCATCCCGTATATATAATTATTGAAAATAATGGCGGTCATATCAATGTTGCGGCGGCAGGCGTGAATGAAATGGTTGCCGCCAATGGCGGTGGCATCGCCATCTCCCATGGCCACAATCACCTGGAGTTTTTCGTTGGCCAGTTTTAATCCGGTGGCAAAAGCCAGCGCTCGCCCATGGGTGGTGTGCAGGGTATTGAAATCCACATAGACCGGCGCCCGGCCGGAGCAGCCGATGCCGGAGACAAAAGCGATGTCATCCTTCGCCAGGCCAATGCTGTCAATCGCCCGCAGCATACCGTTGAGGATGATGCCGTTGCCACAGCCGGGGCACCAGATATGGGGAAATTTTTTGTCATGGCGGCAATATTTTTTGGCTAATTCAGCATTACTGATCATCGTGAAAGCCCCTTCATGGATTTAATGATTTCATCCGGACTGATAATCTCACCATTTATTTTGTTTATTTTTTCCACTACCGCCCGCCCGGCGTTAACCCTGACCACCTCCCGGTAGATCTGCCCCATGTTCAGTTCCGGTACCAGGATGGTTTTAAGCTGGGGAAGGAAATGCTCCAGGGCAAAACGGGGAAATGGCCAGAGGGTACCAACCTTGATCAGTCCCACCTTAATGCCATCAGCTCGCAGCTGTTCTATGGCCGACTGGGCTGAAAGGACCATGCAGCCATAGGCGACGATGGCATGCTGGGCATCGTCCATATGTACATAGTCAACCAGGCAGATTTCCTTGAAACCCCGCTCAATTTTCTTGAAAAGACCGAGGATGTTTTCCCGGGCTTCCCGGGGTTTGCCGGTGGGAAATCCTTTGACGTCATGGACCAGGCCGGTGACATGATAGCGATAGCCTTCCCCGAAGCTGGCCATGGGTGAAACTCCCATGGAGCTGCGTTCGTAAGGAATATACCATTCAGGAGGCATGTTGGGCTTGATCCGGTTGACGGTTTCGACCATGGTCCAGGGTGGCAGTTCAACCCGGGCCCGCATGTGACCGATTACTTCGTCCAGCAACAGGATAACCGGGTTCCGGTATTTCTCAGAAAGGTTAACGGCCTTAACCGCGTAGTGAAATGTTTCTTCCACCGAGCTGGGGCAGAGGACAATAATTGGATGATCCCCATGGGTTCCCCAGCGGGCCTGCATCACATCTCCCTGGGAAGGGCTAGTGGGCAGGCCGGTTGAAGGGCCGCCCCGCATCACATTAACGATGACCAGGGGGGTTTCGGTCAGACAGGCATAGCCCAGATTCTCCTGCATCAGTGAAAACCCGGGTCCTGAAGTGGCGGTCAATGCCTTGGCACCACCCAGGGAGGCGCCGATAATGGCGGCAATACTGCCGATTTCATCTTCCATCTGGATAAATTTACCGCCCAGTTCCGGCAGGCGGATGGAGAGAATCTCGGCGATTTCGGTGGAAGGGGTAATTGGATAACCGGCAAAAAAACGAACCCCGGCAGCCATGGCCCCCTCGGCAGCCGCTTCGTTGCCCTGCATTAAACGGTAGGAATGGGTTTTGCTCATGCTCTACCTCCTTTGCCCGTATTTCCGCTTAATTTTGGTGGTTCTTTAACCGTAATGGCAAAATCCGGGCAGCGGAGTTCACACATGTGGCAGGCAATGCATTTTTCCGGGTGTTTGGCAAAAACCCGGCGGTTTTCATCCATGGCCAGCACCTGCTGGGGACAGAAGGCGACACAGATGCCGCACTGTTTGCACCAATCGGTGAAAACCGTGATTTTAGGCAGCGGTTTTTCCTCGACGATTATTTCCGGGTTTGCGGATGTAGAGGCCGGTTCAGACTGTTTTTCCATGGTGAAATCCTTGACAAAGTGTTGAAAAATAAGTTTGTTTGTATATATCTGTTCTCAACTTTCTGAGTTGTTCCAAAAACAGCTGAGAGAGCTTTCCTAAGGATGTTCCGGCATGGCTCTCTCTCATTCTCGCTACACATCGTGTGCAGCAAGTGGGGACACCGCTAAAGCAATGTCCCCGCGTCCGCCCAGGGTTACCGGGATTGGGGACATTTTTTCATCTCTTCCTTGGGCGCGCAAGTCAAGAGTGTCCCCTCGCGAAGCAGGGCGAAGCAAATGTGCAAACCGATGCCACAGTAAACTTGGGACTGTCCCCAGCTTCACCGGGGGCTGTCCCAGATGTTTACGGACTATGAAAAACCAGGGACAGTCCCGGATTTTTCTTCCCCAGCGACAATAACGAATAAATTTTTCAAAACATCTACCGATAAATTATGTTGACGGTCTACAATGGAGGATGTGCTATGTCAAGAGAAAATAATTGTTGGCTGAAAAAGCTGGCTTGCTGGTGGCCGGGAAATCCTCATCGGCAGCTGAAATCATGTTGCTTGCTGGTATTGCTGATGGTTGTTGTTCTGCTGCCGGCTGTTTCCGGAATGGCTGAGTCCGTCCCCAGATCCTCACCGATGCGTAAAGTCGGCATCATTGTCTATGGCGCCCCGTTTTTAAAATCTGCTGACGGTTTTCGTGACGGTTTGACGGCGGCCGGCTACCGGAAAGGTGTGGATGTGCAATACAGCGTCCATAATGTCAATAAGAACAGGGAGAGTATTCCGGTGTTGGTGCGAGAGCTTATCCAGCATCACTATGATTTGATTTTGGCCGTAACCACACCGGTGGTCCAGGAAGTCAAAAAGGCCACCGAAGGTAAAGAAATACCGGTACTGTTCACTACCGTTTCCGACCCTCTAGACTCCAAGATAGTGGCTTCACTAAAAGAACCCGGGGGAAATATTTCCGGGATCAGCCATCTTTCCTTTTCCCTGCTGTCAAAAAGGCTGGTGTTGTTTAAAGAAACGTTTCCATCGATCAGGAAAGTGGCTGTTTTCCATAATCCTGGAGAGGGATTTCTTGAAGATCATATTGACCGGTTTCTCAAAGTGGTGGTGGTAGAGAGCGGCATGGAGATCATTCATCTCCATGTCCGCGATGCCAAAGAGATGAAAACCGCCTGTGAGCGGCTTTCCAGCAATGATGTTGATGGTATTTTCATGGTTCCCGATCCTTTGCCCATGGCCATGTTTGGCGAGTTGGTGGCCGCTTCCCGGCGGGAAAAGCTGCCCTTGATGGTCATTGATAATGTGCTGTTGGCCAAAGGCGGGGTTATGGGTTACAGCCCGGATGTCTATGATGTGGGTTTCCAGGCGGCCTGGATGGCAGTCCAGGTTTTTCAGGGTGCCGAGGTGGGCAAACTGCCGGTGCAAAATCCGGATAAAGTAAGGCTGGTGGTGTCATTGAAAGAGGCCAAGTCACTTGGCTTACCCATTTCCCGGGATATTTTGCAGCGGGCTGATGAGGTGATTCGATGAGGTTCAGTCTGTTCAGTAAACTGTTGGTCGGTTTTTTGCTGGTGGCCATGATCCCCCTGGGATTTGGGATAGTCATGTTTTCACAGGTAATTTTTAAGTCTCAACAGTTGAGATTACAGGAACTTGGCCAGGCCAGGCTGGAGGTGGCGGAGAATATCATTGCTGAAAGAATTGGTTCGATCGATCGTGAGCTTCGCTTTCTGAGTCAACGGCTTGAGGGGGAGGTTGCTGACCAGCACTTTTTGCGCTACCCCTATGAGAAAAATAAAGAGATTCTGAAAATTATAGCTGCTGATTCAAAAGATCGGGTCCAGGCATCCTTGTTCCGCTATGGTTATATTGCTGATGAAACTAAAGTTCCTCACAGGGAATTTGGTGGCGATCGTCTGATTTCATTTGTAAGCTGGAACCAGGAGCCGCAACTGCAGATTATCTATCCGCTCCATGATCCGTTAACCAGTGAGAATCTTGGAACCTTGCGGGCTGAAATCAGCTTGAAGAATCTCTTTGCCGAGCTTGCTGATTACCATCCTTTCAGTAACAGTGGACAACTTTACATTGTGGCTGAAACCGGAAAAATTGTTTCCCATCCTGATATTAATCTGGTGTTGACGGCAGAAAATGTGACCGGATTGCCGGTGGTTGCCGCGATTATGAAGGGTAAAACCTTTGCTTTTGCCGAATATCAGGACTTAGATGGCCAGCCGGTAGTGGGTATAGCCCGGAAAATTTCCGGCATCCCGCTGCTGGTAGTGAATGAAATTCCCCGGGATCAGGCCTATTTTCTGCTTCATAAGTTGAAAAAAAACTTTTTATTTGCCTTTGCCTCAGCTCTGCTGTTGGTGCTCCTGACTGCCTGGATTATTGCCCGTTCCATTACCCGGTCCATGGCCAGGTTAACTGCCGGAACCAAACAGATTACCGATGGCGATCTGGATTTTTCCTTGACTGACTTCCCCCGTGATGAAGTGGGAAATCTTGCCGATCATTTCAACCGGATGGTGACGGCATTGAAAGAAGATCGCAATAGCCGTCAGTTGGCCGAGGAGAATCTTCGTCTCAGTGAACAGCGCTACCGGACGATAACTGATTTTGCCTATGATATGGAGTGCTGGCGGGATCCTGCGGGGAAATTCCTTTTTGTCTCGCCCTCATGTGAAGAATTGACCGGCTACGCCCCGGCTGAATTTCTAGCGGATTACCGGCTGATGCGTAAGCTGGTGCTGCCTGAAGATCACCATATTTTTATCGGTCACCGGCATGAGGTCACAGCAGAGGGACGTTTTCTGCCGATTGAATTTCGCATTCGGCGGAAGGATGGCAAGGTTCGCTGGTTTGAACATATCTGTCGGCCGGTAACCGGTGTTGATGGTGAGAACCTGGGAATTCGCGGCAGCAACCGTGATATCACCGACCGTAAACGGGTGGAAGAGATTCTGGCGGCTGAACGGGAGCGGCTGGCGGTTACCTTGCGCAGTATTGGTGACGGGGTGATTACCGTTGATACCCATGGCCGGGTGGTCATGATTAATCTGGAAGCGGAACGTATGACCGGCTGGGATCATGAACAGGCGGTTGGGCGTCCGCTGGCTGAAATTTTCATCATTATTGATGAAAATTCAAGAGATATTCGGGAAAATCCGGTGGATCAGGTGCTTGCTTCCGACCGACCGGCGGAACTAGCCAATGGTACGGTTCTGGTTGCCCATGATGGCAGCGAGCTGGTGATTGGTGACAGTGCCGCCCCTATTGTCGACCAGCAGGGCGAGGTTATCGGAGTGGTGTTGGTCTTTCGCGATTTGACGGAAAAACAGCGGTTGCAGAATGAATTGCTGAAAGCGGAAAAGATTAAATCCGTTGGCCTGCTGGCCGGCGGGATTGCCCATGATTTCAATAATCTGCTCCAGGGAATCGGTGGCAACCTGGCGCTGGCCCGTCTTGGAAAGTCGTTGCCGACTGAGGTTGACCACAAACTTGAAGAGGCGGAAAAAGCGGTCCAGCGGGCTGCCGGTCTCACCCAGCAGCTGCTGACCTTTTCCCGGGGCGGGGCGCCGGTTACTAAAGAGGTGCAGTTGCCGGAGCTTATCAGTGAATCAGTAAGCTTTGCCTTGCGTGGTTCCATGGTAAAACCCATTTTCAACATTGCCGCTGATCTTCATTTGGCGGTTGTTGATACCGGCCAGATCAGCCAGGTCATCCATAATCTGGTGCTTAATGCCGATCAGGCAATGCCTGACGGTGGTGAAATTGAGATCACCGCGGAAAATATTCAGGTGGAAACCGAGGGAGAGGTGGAAACACTGTCGCCCGGTGAGTATGTAAAACTTACAGTTCGTGATCAGGGATCCGGAATTCCCCGGGAAATTATGGCGCAGATATTTGACCCTTATTTCAGCACCAAGGATGAAGGACGGGGATTGGGCCTGGCATCCTGCTATTCGATTATCAAAAACCATCATGGTTTGCTGACTGCTTTCTCAAAACCGGGAGCAGGGGCGACGTTTCTATTTTATCTGCCGGCGGCCAGAGGTTGTATTGAAGCAAACAATGAGAAAAAGGAGGAGGTTAGTCTGGAAAAGGGGTCAGCAAAAATCCTGGTGATGGATGATGATGTGGTAATCCAGGAGATTCTTGCTGAGATGCTGGAATTTGCCGGTTATGAGTCCGAGATTACCGCTGACGGGCAACAGGCTGTCAAAGCTTACCAGCAGGCCATGGTAGAAGGTCAACCCTTTGCCGTGGTGATTGCCGATTTAACCGTACCCGGGGGAATGGGGGGGGAAGAACTGATGACCGCCTTATTGAAAATCGATCCGCTGGCGAAAGGAATTGTTTCCAGCGGCTACTCCCATGATCCGGTAATGGCCGATTTCGCCGGTTACGGCTTTAAAGCGGTGATCGGCAAGCCTTATAAAATGGAAGAGTTGACCCAGGTACTCCATGAGGTGTTGCAGGGGAAAGGAGAAAGGAGAAAGGTGAAAGGAGAAAGGTGAAAGGTGAAAGGTATAAGGTGTAGGGTATAAGGTACAAGAAATCGTGGGGATACCATCAAAACCCAGCTGCAAACCGGGGAGACATCCTCAAAATAAAAGCGGTTTTTCAATCTGTCATTAAAGTTAAAATGGTTGTAACTTCCAAGCAAATGAAACCATTTACTTGGAAGTTACAAAATACTCTCACAGTGGCACAAAGTCACAGAGAACCCCAGTCATTTGCCCTCTGTGACCCCGTGTTTCTGGGAGAAACAAGAAAAATTTGCAATTATTCAGCGTAATTTTTTTGTCTCGCGCCCGTTCGCTTCACTCACTCAAGACGCCAAGAGCGCCAAGAAAAACGATAGACGATATAGCAAATTGAATAATGAAAAGATGAAAAGATGAAAAAGTTAGACACAATTATTAAAATGTGCTACATTGTAAATATATATGTGTCCAGGAGGCTGTCCGAGAATAGAAGTTTTTTCTCAGGTCGAGGCATTTTCGGACGGTCTCCCAAGCTTTAACGGGAGGACTTTGCATGCAACAGCTAAGTATTAGAGAGATGCGATCATCTTTGGGGAAATTAGATCATCTTTTAGAGGATGCCGGCGAACTGATTGTTACGCGGCACGGGAAAGCAATCGCCAGAATTTCACCTATCAGTCCGCCGAAAAAAAGGCCAAGTCATTCCGACCTCCGTCGTAGTATGCCTTATCTCAATACTGCTTCCGAAACTTTGATTCGCAGAGATCGCGATGAAGGTTGACAATATTGCTTATCTTGATACCAGCGCTCTGGCAAAATGGTACCTGAATGAGAAAAATTCAGATGAGTTCTCTGCTTATATACAAAAACTGGATGTGGCGATAATCAGTAGTTTAACTTGTATTGAGATGCGCTCCCTGCTGGCTCGTCGTAGAAGGATGGAGGAAATCGATGTTGAACTTGAGTTGACTATCTATACGTTGTTTAAAGATGATATCTCTCACGGATATCTTCAGCTTTACCATGTAGAAAACTCAAATTTAGAAGCGGCCGTCGACCTTATTGATTGCTATCCAAAATATCCATTAAGAACGCTGGACGCGTTGCACTTAACGATTGTCAGAAACTATGGGATCACCTCAATAGCTACCGCGGATGAGGTCGTGGCTAAAGTTGCCAAAGAGATGGGATGTGCCGTTAAATTATTTTAAACCGCTGTCCTTTAACCTTTAACCTTTCGCCTTTATCCTCCAGCCTTTCTAATCACTTCCCGCAACTCGGCAAAACGATACGGTTTCGCGACTCGGCCTTGAAAGCCATATTCTTCATAATGGGCCATTACCGGATCGGTAGCGTAGCCGCTGGAGACGATGATTTTAGCCCGCGGATCGATAGCCAGGATTTCCCGCGCCGTTTCCTCGCCGCCCATGCCGCCGGGGATGGTCAAATCAGTGATTACCAGGTCGAAGGGTGAATTGTTCTCCCACGCCTGCCGGTATTTTTCCACAGCCTCCCGGCCGTGGGCGGCATGATCTACCTGGTGTCCCAGTTCTTCAAGCATGTCGCCCAGAATTTCCCGTACCACTTCCTCATCATCCAGGACTAAAATCCGGGCGGCGGCAACCGACTTGGGGTTGATTTCAGCGACCGGTTTTTCCGGGATTGTCTCTGCCGCCTTATCCGCAGCCGGCAGCCGGATGGTAAAGGTGGTCCCCTGGTTCAGTTTTGAATCGACCGTTATGGTGCCGCCGTGTTTGCTGATAATCGAGTAGGCGGAGGCCAGTCCCAGGCCGCTGCCCTGTTGCTTGGTGGAAAAGTAGGGGTCGAAGACCGTGCTCAGATGCTCAGGGGCTATTCCCACTCCTTCATCCCGCACGGTGATCTGTATCCGGCGGCTGGCCGCGGTTTTTATATTGCCGGCGGTAATGGTTATCGTCCCGCCGGTAGGCATCGCCTGTTGGGCGTTGATGACCAGATTGCTGATAACCTGACTGAGCTGTCCCTTGTCGGCTTCCACCAACCATAAATCCGGGGCGATACTGGTTTGCAGCCTGGCGTTGCCGCCCCGCAGTGAAAATCGCGCGGTCTCGGCAATGACTTCGCCGATGGAGAGGGTCTTTTTAATGGGATCGCCCCCTTTGGCAAAAGTGAGCAGCTGTTTGGTCAGGTTGGTGGCGTTTTCCATTGACTGCCCGGCGGCATCCAGGAATTTGCGCGCTTTGTGGTCGGCAGGCAAAAACATCCCGGCCATTTCCAGGTTGCCGAACAGCCCGGTCAGCAGGTTATTGAAATCATGAGCGATTCCCCCGGCCAGCAGACCCACGGATTCCAGTTTTTTTAATTTCAGCTGTTCTTCCGCCGCCCGCCGGCGATCGGTGATGTCGCGCCAGACAGTGTGCAGCAAGATTTCATCTCCAGTGGGAATAGCGGTCAGTGAAACTTCAACCGGGAAAATTTCCCCGTTTTTACGCACGTGGTTCCATTCAAAGCGATGGCTTCCTTTGGTCCTGGCAATTGCCATCATTTTCAGGGCCTTGTCCCGGGATTTTTGGCCGTCCGGTTGGGTTTCAGGAGACAGTTTCCCTGGGTGCCGGTCAAGGAATTCTTTTTTGGAAGCATAGCCCAGCATTTCGACGGCGGCGGCATTGCAATCCACGAAGTAATTACCCCGGGTGATTAACATGGCGTCGGTTGAATTTTCAAAGAAGGTGCGGTATTTCTCCTCGCTTTCTCGCAATTTGTGTTGCGCGATGTTTTTATCACTCAGCATCCGGTTGGCATCACCCGCCATCCGGTAAAATTCTTTAAAACGTATTTTACGGCGGTCGATTTCCTGGTCACTTTGAGCCGCCCGGGTGAAAAAGGTGGCAAAAATGGCGAAATCATTCAGTAAACGACGGCTGAACAAGTGAAATAAAAGCAGGAAGATGGCGATGATGGCCGTGGCAAGCAGCACCGTGGTCTGGATGTCAGTCCGGAGTCTCTTTTGTAATCCTGCCTGCATCGCGGCAATACCGGTTTCGATGTCGTCAAGATAGACGCCGGCGCCCACCAGCCATTGCCAGTCAGGAATTCCATAAATAAAGGAGGTTTTGGGAGCTTCTGTCTTCTGGGTAGTTAGCTTGATGAACGAGTAATAGATATAATCACCCCCTGGTTTTAAGGCGGCATTATACTCCTTGGCAAAAAGGTCTTTGATGCTCTCGGGATTCTTAGCGAAAACCTCCCAGAGTTTTTTTGAGCCATCAAAAATTTTTCC
>JAYEKE010000100.1 GCA_034660915.1 Pseudomonadota bacterium | reverse complement strand
TGTTCGGGCTTGGCTCATAGCGGTATTGGCCGCCGAACGAATCACACGATGTGATTCGCGGCGGACGCCTCGGAAGCCGGCCATGGACGGCCGGCGAGAATGAGCGAGAGCCATGCCGGAACATCCTGACACCTTAATTTGGTTGCGGGCGCAGCCCCGCATTAGTAACTTGCAAAGGTTTACGGTTTAAGCAATCCCCGGTTTTAGAACTTTATTTCACTCTCTTCGAGGGGTCATGGTGAGCGGTATACGGTATAGAGAGAAAACCTTGCACCTTATACCTTGCACCTTGCACCTTTTTTATTCTACGGATGTATTACCGCCAGGATTTTCGCCGGGGAATCACCGTGGCACTGAACCCGGTGGGGAATGGATGATTCATAATAAATGCTGTCACCCGCACTAAGGACATCGGTATGATCCCAGAGAGTCACATCAATGGAGCCTTCCAGGACATAGATAAACTCTTCCCCCTCATGGGATGAGCTGGCAGCTGATGGCAGCGTTGCCGGCTCAAGGGTTAAACAAAACGGTTCCATCTGCCGGTCTTTTTTTCCTACCCCCAGGGACTCATAGGTATATCCATAGGTCACACCTTCCTTGGACGCAAAACGGGAAACTGTCTGCCGCTCATCATGACGTATAATGGTAAACGGTTCAGTATCTTCACGGTTAAAAAAACTGCCGATGGAAACATGAAGTGCTTTGGCCAAACGAACCATAGTTCCAAGAGAAGGTGACTCCAGGTGATTTTCAATCTGGGAAAGCACGGCGGTTGAATAGCCGGTTCTCCCGGCCAATTCCTGCAGGGACAGTCCTTGCTTTTCCCTGATAGTCTTGATATTTTCGCATACTTTCATCGTTTCAATAGATCCATTTACCGCATTCATCAACATCTCCATGTAACAGCCGATTAAACTTCAGCCGCTCCCAATTCGATTGCCCTCTGGTTCAGGGGAATCATTTTATGATATTTTGGGTTCAGTGCGTCTTCAAGGGCAGCTTGAACCGCCTTTATGGAGACTACCCCGGTCTTTTTTACATAGGCACCCAACGCCACCATGTTAGCCAGCCGATCATTGCCCAGTTCATCCTGAGCCAACTGATTTAAAGGCAAAGGGACCAAATCAATATCATCCCTTTTGGACTCGGCAACCGGCACCAAAGATGAATTAAGGATCAAAACTCCACCCGGTTTCATCCGCGGCTCAAATTTAATCAGCGATGGACGGTTCATTATCAACAATGATAATGGTCGTCCAACCACCGGAGAACCGATATCCCGCTCATCAATCACCACTGAGCAGTTGGCTGTCCCCCCGCGCATTTCGACGCCATAGGAAGGCAAATAAGTAACATTTTTATCTTCGCGAATGGCGGCATAGGCCAGCAGATTTCCGATCAGCATGATTCCCTGGCCGCCAAAACCGGCCATAATCACATCATAATGCATCCAACACTCCTTCTCTTCACAGCACATCCACCACATCTTTTTGTTTCAGCACTCCCAGGGGGAAATAGGGAATCATTTCATCACTAACCCGTTTGGTCGCTTTCTGGGGAGTCATACCCCAATTGGTCGGACAGGCGGATAAAACCTCCACAAAAGAAAAACCTTTGTCTTCCACCTGCATCTGAAAAGCCTGACGGATAATTTTACGGGCTTTTTTCACATTGGCGGGTTTATCTACGGCAACCCGGGCTACCAGTGAAGGCCCCTCAAGGGCTGCCAGCATCTCGGTCATTTTGATCGGATAACCATCACGATGATAATCCCGACCATAGGGGGTGGTGGTACTGCTCTGTCCCAGCATCGTGGTAGGAGCCATCTGGCCGCCGGTCATCCCATAGATGGAATTATTAACAAATATGACCGTAATATTCTCACCTCGGTTAGCCGCATGAATGATTTCAGCCGTACCAATAGCCGCCAGATCACCATCACCCTGATAGGTGAAAACAATCTGATCTTTCAATACCCGTTTGGTCCCGGTGGCCACCGCCGAAGCCCGCCCATGAGGTGCCTCGATAACATCCACGGCAAAATAATCGTAGAGAAAAACAGAGCAACCCACCGAAGCCACACCAATGGTTTTTTCCCTGAGATTAAAAAAGTCCAGGGCTTCGGCCACCAGCCGATGCACAATACCATGATGACATCCGGGACAAAAATGAAAAGGTTTATCAGTCAGGGATGTAGGTCTTTTAACTACCTGTTTCATAATAACTCCATATTATTATTCAACTTCAGCATAAGCCTGCTGAAGACGATCAAAAATCTCCTCCGGGGTGGGCACGGAGCCACCGGGGCGACCATAGAAATCAACCGGAAGACTGTTATCTATCGACAAACGCACATCTTCAACCATCTGGCCGGTATTCATCTCACAGGTCAAAACCCGGGATACTGATTCCGGTAGATTTTTGAAGGTTGCCGTCGGAAAAGGATAAAGGCTTATGGGCCGAATCAACCCCACTTTCATCCCCTCTTCCCGGGCCTGATCGATAGCAGTTTTAGCAATCCTGGCCATACTGCCAAAAGCAGTCAGAACCAGGTGGGCATCTTCAATAAAGCAAGTTTCCACCATCACGTCATTGGCAGCCAGCTGCTGATATTTCTCCTGCAGACGCCAATTATGTTTTTCCATCTCTCCATCAGCCAGAAAAAGGGATTTAATCAGCCGCGGCTGACGGCCTTTAGCACCGGTAATCAACCATTCACGATCAGGATCACCAGCACTTATTTCCGGCTTCCAGGGATTGATAGGTTCTTTAATCTGTCCCAGTACCGCATCCCCAAGCAACATGGTCAGGCAACGATATTTCTCTGACAGTTCAAAAGCCTTGATGGTCAAATCATACAATTCCTGACCAGTATGGGGAGCAAGAACAATCAGGTGATAATCGCCGTGGCCTCCTCCCTTAACCGCCTGGAAATAATCCCCCTGGGTAGCATTAATCCCTCCCAGGCCGGGACCCTGGCGACTCATATTCACCACCACTCCCGGGAGCTCATTTCCGGCTATATAAGAAAAACCCTCCTGCATCAGGGATATGCCGGGACCACTGGAAGAGGTCATCACCCTGACTCCGGTTGCAGCGGCTCCCAACATCATGTTAATGGAAGCAATTTCACTTTCAGCCTGGAGGAACTCTCCTCCCACTTCCGGCAGATGTTTGGCCATATATTCGGGAATCTCATTTTGCGGGGTAATGGGATAACCAAAATAATAATGGCAGCCGGCATTGATGGCCGCCAGAGCGATGGCTTCATTACCCTTGAGAAAAACCTTTTTTAATGCCGTCATAATATCTACTACCTCCACACCGTAATGGCCAGATCCGGACACATTTCAGCACATTGCGCACAGCCGAT
>JAYEKE010000099.1:1482-13764 GCA_034660915.1 Pseudomonadota bacterium | reverse complement strand
GCTTGTTTGTGCTCTGGTTTACCCATTGTTTTTCTCACGGAGGCACAGAGGCACAGAGATGCGTATAAAAAAGTATGGTTTTCTCTGTGTCTTTGTGACTCTGTGAGAGTCATCTTATTTTCATTGTTAATCAAATACTTATTATATTTTTTCTCAGACTGGAATTTTTTCATAAAGAAATTCAGTTGATTCTGCGAAGAGCATTTAATAGGCTAAAGGCTAAAGGCTAAAGGCTAAAGGGTAAAGGCTGGTTGAACTTTTTTGGCTCCGGGCATGCCGGATGCGGGGAGATTTATATGAGTACTATACGTAAAGAAGGCGATAAAGTTTTTATAAATCCGGGACAGGATGTGGTGACTCCGGTGATCAAGGATTTTCAGCGTGAGCTCCAGGAAATCGTCGCCGAAAAACCGGCCGAGCTGGTCATTGATCTGGAAGGAGTGGGGTTGGTTGATTCTACCGGCCTGGGGTTGTTTATTGCCGCTTTTAATTCTTTGAAACAGCACCAGGGAACTATAACGATTATTAATGCCAAGGGCAATGTGCTGGATGTCCTGATGATGACACATCTTAATCGCATCTTTAATATTGTCACGGATGAAGAATAAAGGCCAAAGGTTAAAGGATAAGGCGGGCTGCGCCCCCTCTTAGGGGGGTACTGAAAAGAGTGACAGAAATTCAGGGGTAAGGCACTCAACAGTCAAAGGATAAAGGTTAAAGGATAAAGGCAAAAGGTTAAAGGTCAAAGGATAAATTTGGGATTGGGGACAGAATTTAATTCTGTCCCCCCGCGAAGCAGGGCGAAGCAAAGCTTGACAAGCCAACATATCGGGGAGAAAAAGCCATGATGATGGATGATGAAACTTTACAAATGTATGTGGAAGAGGCCGGTGAACATCTGGAGGATATCGAGAGTGATCTGTTGACCATTGAACAGGATGGGGCTGATCTGGATGAGGAGTTGGTGAACAAGGTTTTTCGGGCGGCTCATTCCATCAAGGGCGGAGCTGGATTCCTGGGCCTGACGGCGATCAAGGAGCTGTCCCATAAAATCGAAAACCTTCTCGATATGGTTCGTAACCGGCAGATGGTGCCGACCCCGGATATTGTCAATATCGTGCTGCTGGCTTTCGATTATTTGAGCCGGATGCTCAAAAATGTTTCGGCCAGCAACGAGATGGATATTGCCGAACATATCGAAGCGCTTGAAGGTTTGGCAACGGCGAATTTAACCGCCGGCGAACAGGAAAGTGCCGAAAAGGATGTTGCCATTAAAGATGCCGACAATCGTGAAGTTTTTGCCCTTTCCGAACTTGAGCTGCAGCAGGCGCAAAAAGGAGGCAAATATTTGTATCTGCTCAACTATGATCTTATCCATGATGTCCAGCAGCAGGGTAAAAACCCCCTGGAGATTATCAAAGGGCTTCAGGACAGCGGTGAAGTAGTGGATCTCAAAGTTGACTTTCTAGCGGTGGGTACCCTTGAAGATGGAGAATTCAGCAATCGCCTGCCTTTGGATGTCCTCTATGCCAGCATTATTGAGCCGGATCTTCTGCCGACTCTGCTGGATTTAAAAGCCGAACAGATGATGTCTCTGGATGAGCAGCTCAAATCCCCGGCAGAACAACCGGCAGCCGTAGTTTCTGAAGTTGAAGAGAAAGCGGATGTGCCGCCAAAGGATGTGCCGGAACCGGCTTTAGAACCGGAACCGGCGGCAAAAGCCGAAGCTCCACCTCTCCCGGTGCCGGAAACTGAACCTGCTGAAGCGCCGGTTTCTCCAGCCCCGGAGAAAAAAACCAAAGAGATCACCACCCAGGCTGAAACAGCCGCGAAAAAATCTTCGGCTGCCGCGCCGGCTGCCAGCCCCCAGGCTGAATCGGTCCGGGTGCATGTCAGCGTTCTGGATCAATTGATGACCCTGGCCGGTGAACTGGTCCTGGCCCGCAACCAGTTGTTGCAGTCGATTACCAGCGGCGATCGGGGAGATCGTAATAACGCCGGTCAGCGCATTGACCTGGTGACCTCGGAACTGCAGGAAGCGATCATGATCACCCGGATGCAGCCGGTGGGCAATATTTTCAATAAATTTCCCCGGGTTATTCGGGATATGTCCCGGAACCTTGGCAAACAGCTTGAGCTGATTCTGGAAGGTAAGGATGTTGAGCTGGATAAAACCATTATGGAAGGCCTGGGCGATCCCCTTACCCATTTGGTGCGCAACTCAGCCGATCATGGAATTGAATTACCGGATGAGCGGCTGGCCAGGGGGAAGGATCCGGTGGGTAAAATCCTGCTTAGGGCCTACCATGAATCCGGCCAGATCAATATCGAAATCAGCGATGACGGCAAAGGCCTGGATACCAAAAAAATTACCGCCAAGGCCCTGGAAAAAGGCCTGATCACCGCCGAGCAGGCGGAAAATATGAGTGAGCAGGAAAAGGCCAACCTGATTATGTTGCCCGGATTATCCACGGCTGAAAAGGTTACGGATGTTTCCGGCCGCGGTGTGGGCATGGATGTGGTCAAAAACAATCTGGATAAGCTTGGCGGCCAGGTGAATATTGAAACTGAAGTTGATAAGGGGACCACCATCCGGATTAAATTGCCCTTGACCCTGGCGATTATTCCCAGCCTGCTGGTGGTCATCGGTGATGACCGCTACGCCATCCCCCAGGTTAATGTCAAAGAAATGCTCCGGGTGCCCGCCAATCGGATTCGGGAGCAGATTGAAATGGTTGGCGGTGCCGAGGTGCTGATGCTGCGGGGTGAATTGATTCCCATCATTCATCTTTCCCGGGTTTTGCACTTGGATTCCACCTTTGTTGATCCCGAAACCGGAGAATGTAAACAGGATCGTCGCGCCGTCCTGGCCGACTCCCGGATTGAAGAACTGGCTGCCGAAGGGGAGGATAAAAAGCCGGTAGCCGTGGAAAGCATTCCTGAACGAAGGCAGAGTTATACCAGTGATGTAAACCTGGTCATCGTTTCCGCCGGGCCGTACAAGTATGCCATGGTGGTAGATGACCTTGATGATACGGTTGAAATTGTGGTCAAACCCCTTGGACAGCATCTGCAAAATTGTCGAGCTTATGCCGGGGCCACCATCATGGGTGACGGGCAGGTGGCCCTTATCCTTGATGTTCCCGGACTGGCCCGCTTGGCTGAATTGGCCTCACTGGCCGGGATGGAAACCGCCGCGAAACAGGCTGAAGCGGCAGAAAAGAGCACAGGGACGGCGGCCAAACTTTCCCTGCTCTTGTTTCGCAACGGCCCGGATGAACAAT
The DNA here is from genome assembly GCA_034660915.1 of Pseudomonadota bacterium. NCBI lineage: Bacteria > Pseudomonadati > Pseudomonadota > Pseudomonadota bacterium. The sequence goes on along the minus strand of JAYEKE010000099.1, from coordinate 10,480 downwards.
GCGCGGTGCCCTTAAGCCTGGTGGCCCGGGTGGAGCAAGTGAAAGCGAAGGATATTGAAATCAAGGGAGGCAAGAAGGTCCTCCAGTACCGGGGCGGCAGCCTGCCGGTCTATGCCCTGGAAGAGGTGGCGAGCGTTGGCGTGCTGGAAAACCGGGAAGAATTGATTGTTATAATCTTTCCGATAGCCGGTCGCGAAGTCGGGTTGCTGGCAGCGCCGCCGGTTGATGCGGTGGATGTGGCGATTAGTGTTGATGAAATGACCTTGCGACAGAACGGGATCAGCGGTTCCGCCATTATCGAGGGCCAGACCACCTTGATCGTTGATGTCTTCGAAGTCATGGAAACATTGAACCCCGACTGGTTTGCATCCCGGCCGCCAATGGCTGAAAAGGATAATGAGGCAAAAGACAGTGAACCAGTCAGCGGCAAAAATATCCTGGTGGTGGAGGATTCGGATTTTTTCCGCAACCAGGTGCGAAAATTTATTGAAAACGCCGGTTATCCGGTAGTGGATGCCGAAGACGGCCAGCTGGCCTGGGATTACCTGCAGGAGCATCCGGATGAGGTAATGCTGGTGGTAACCGATTTGGAAATGCCCAACATGGATGGCTTTGAGTTGACAAAAACTATCAAAGCCGACCAGCGTTTTGCCGCCTTGCCGGTTATCGCCCTTACTTCCCTGGCCAGTGAAGAACATCAGACAAAAGGGAATGAGGTGGGTATCGATGACTATCAGATCAAGCTCGATCGGGAAAAGCTGTTGCAGAGTATCGGCGTACGATTGCCGCGGTAAATGGGGTTATATCTCACAGATGGGCTGTTGAGTTGTAAAATTATCGTCATTTTAAGTTTCAATCTAAAACCAACAATGGAGGAAAAAATGACACTTAGAACAAAACTGATTGGTGGATTTATTGCTGTCCTGTTGTTTATGGTTATTATTGCTTTAACTGCTTATATGGCATTGCACACGGCGTCAACCGGCTTTGGCGAGTACAGGGAAATGGCAAGGGACAATAATCTTGCCAGCGATCTCCAGGCTGATATGCTCATGGTCAGGATGAATGTCAAGGATTTTATTATTACAGGCAGCAAAAAAGACCAGAGGCAATATGAAGATTATCATGCAAAGATGACTACCCTTCTCAAAATAGCTGAAGAAGAGATCAAGAATCCTGAAAGGTTAAAAAAGATTAAATTTATTGATGAAGAAGTGGATGCTTATGACCAGGGGTTCAAGGTTGTCGTAAAAATGAAGGAAAAGAGAAATCACATTGTTAACGATATCCTGGAAAAAAACGGCAAGCTTATGGAACAAAAGCTTACCGAGATCATGACTTCTGCTGATAATGACGATGATGTTAAGGCTGCTTTCCAGGCAGGCCTGGCGCTTCGGAGCTTTTTGCTGGCAAGGCTTTATGTAAATAAGTTTTTAGATTCCAATTTTCAAGCAGATGCAGACCGGGTTGATTCAGAATTTGGCGAAATGGATATGCATCTTAAGGAATTAAAAGACCATCTGGAAGATCCTGAAAGACTAAAATTGCTCAATGAAGTAGATGAAGAAGATCATAAATACCACGAAAACTTTAAATCTTTGGTGAAGCTGATTTATGACCGAAATAAAATAATTGCCGGTACCCTTGATAAAATAGGCCCGGAGATTGCCGGTGCAGCTGAAGAAGTTGCAGAGAGTGTCCAGAAAGTTCAGGATGAAATCGGGCCAAAGCTCAAAGCATCCAACACGCAGGCTGTTTTTTTGATTTTAATATTAAGTGTTGTGGCGCTGATAGCAGGCGTTGCAATTATTTTCTTTATCAGAATCAAGGTATTAAAACAGCTTGAAAAGCTTGGATGTGATCCTGACGAAATAGCCGAAGTGGCCAGTAATATTGCTGATGGGAACTTAATCAATGAATTTGTCAAAAAAGATGGAAAGGATAATGTCGGTGTCTATAAAAATATGGAGGTTATGTCTGTAAAATTACGCCAGTTTATGAAAGAAATTATTGCCGGTGTGGAAACCCTCTCATCTTCTTCGACTGAACTTTCTGCCATATCACAGCAGGTGACTTCCGGTGCCGATACCGCGGCCGGCAAGACCAATAATGTCGCCACCGCGACCGAGGAGATGAATGCCAATATAAGCTCGGTGGCCGCGGCCATGGAGCAGGCATCCACCAATGTTTCCACCGTTGCCTCGGGAGCCGAGGAGATGAGCACTACCGTTGCTGAGATTGCCAAAAATGCTGAGAGCGCCAAGGAGATTACCGGCCAGGCGGTGGCCCAGGGCAAAAGCGCTTCCGAAAGAATTAATGTGCTGGGAAAGGCGGCCCGGGAGATCGGCAAGGTGACCGAGACGATTAACGCCATTTCTTCGCAAACCAACCTGCTGGCCCTCAATGCAACTATCGAGGCGGCCCGGGCCGGCGATGCCGGCAAAGGGTTCGCGGTAGTGGCCAACGAAATTAAGGCTCTGGCCCAGCAGACAGCTGCAGCCACCGGTGAGATTGCTGCCAAGATTACCGGGATTCAGGATTCTACCGAGGAGACGGTAACTGAGATCAATGAGATTGCCCGGATTAATAACGAAGTGGATGAGATTGTTACGACCATTGCCACGGCGGTGGAAGAGCAGGCATCCACTACCGGTGAAATAGCCGAGAACATTGCCCAGGCCTCTTCGGGGATTACCGAAGTGAATGAGAACCTCACCCAGATATCCGAGGTGTCGGGAACCATTGCCAAAGATATTGTTGAGGTTAACGAGGCCTCCAGCGAGATGAGCAATTCCAGTGCCCAGGTGCAGCAGAGTGCCGATGAGCTAAGCGGTCTGGCGGAGAAGCTCAATGAGATGGTGAGTAAATTTAAAGTGTGATGGTTTTTGTAAAAAGAAAAATAACTCTCACGGAGACACAAAGACACAGAGATGCATCAATGTGAAGGGAATGTATGAAAATCCTCCGTGTCTCAGTGCCTCTGTGAGAAAAAACAGAAAAAATTCTCCAGCTCGACCATGGTGCTGAATAGAAGGAACTTATGAGCCAGTTTACGGTGTGATGGTTTTTGTAAAAAGAAAAATAACTCTCACGGAGACACAAAGACACAGAGATGCATCAATGTGAAGGGAACGTATGAAAATCCTCCGTGTCTCAGTGCCTCTGTGAGAAAAAACAGAAAAAGTTCTCCAGCTCGACCATGGTGCTGAATATAAGGAACTTATGGGCCAGTTTACGGTGTGATGGTTTTTGTAAAAAGAAAAATAACTCTCACGGAGACACAAAGACACAGAGATGCATCAATGTGAAGGGAATGTATGAAAATCCTCCGTGTCTCAGTGCCTCTGTGAGAAAAAACAGAAAAAGTTCTCCAGCTCGACCAAGGTGCTGAATATAAGAAGTTGATGGGCTGGTTTAGTGTGTGATGGTTTTTATAAAAAGACCAATAACTCTCACGGAGACACAAAGACACAGAGATGCATCAATGTGAAGGGAATGTATGAAAATCCTCCGTGTCTCAGTGTCTCTGTGAGAAAAAACAGAAAAAATTCTCCAGCTCGATAGAACCAGAAAAGAAGGTAAATGTGATGGAAGGAAACCAGAAGAGAACTAAAAAATACGGCATCAGGATAGGTCTGTTTATTATGCTGTTCTTATTGGGTACCGGATTCAGAACCTCGACATACAGCCAGGAAAACAGCACCTATATCGGTTCCGAAGCCTGCAATGACTGCCACGAGGAGGCATACGCGAGTTTTAACAAATATGCCAAAAAACGACATTCCTATAAAAGCATCCAGCAGATGCGCAAAGGCTTGACCGACACTGAATTCCAGGAATGTTTATTGTGTCATACCACCGGTTATGGACAACCGGGAGGATTTGTCTCAATCAGTCAGACTCCTCACCTGAAGAATCTGGGTTGTGAGTGCTGTCATGGTCCGGGAAGTGTCCATGCCGACAGCGAAGACCCTGATGATATCAAGGGAAAATTATCTGTAACCGACTGTGAAACCTGTCATAATAGCGAACGGGTCGCCACCTTTGACTACAAGCCAATGATTTATGGGGGTGCACATTGAAGCATTCACTACCCAGAGGACTGCGGTTCAAAATTACCTTCAGCCTGATCGTTTTCTTTTTTATTGTCATTAGCTGCTTGACCATCGTCAACATCATCAATCTTAAGAAAAATATTATACATGAGGTCCACAATACCTCCAGGATGATGGCTGACACCCTGATGAACGGCATTCGGCATCCCATGGCTATCAATGACACCGGGTCCATCAACAATCAGCTGCGTGATATCAATAAGAACATGGCCGGGGTGGAAGTCTATATTTTTGATTTTAACCAGCAGATTACCTATGCTTCCGAAGCTGACCGGACTGGTTCTTCAATGGGCAAACAGATTGCCTCCGGGACCCTCAGCAACGGCTTGAAAGTCATGCTGGAATCCGGCAAGCTGGATCAGGAAATTTTCCGGGAAAAGGTCCAGGGTAAACCGGTGCTCACCATTTTGCAGCCGATCCTAAATGAAGCCGGTTGTTATCACTGTCACGGGCAAAGCCGCCAAATCCTGGGCGGCATGATGATCAGAACCGATGTTTCCGCAGCCTACGACACCGTTAACCAGGCCCGCATGAAAAATATTCTTATAGGGATTGTCAGTGTTGTGCTGTCTGCCGCCTTTTTCTTCCTTATAATTGGCTGGATGATCAGCAAGCCTCTGGCCCAAACCATTGCCATGGTCAGGGAAGTGGCGGAGGGAGATGGAGACCTTACCAAGCGTCTGCATGCCGACCGTCGGGATGAACTGGGAGAACTGGCTGCCGGGATCAATATTTTTATCGAAAATCTGCAGAACATGCTGCGACAGATAATCGGGAGCATCGAAACCATGGCTTCATCGTCAACCGAATTGAATACCATTTCCGGCCAGTTGGCCACCGGGGCCGATAATACCGCCGGTAAAGCCAACAATGTTGCCACCGCCGCCGAGGAAATGAACGCCAATATGAGTTCAATCGCGGCGGCGATGGAAGAGGCATCGGTGAATGCTAATACGGTAGCCTCCGGCAGCGAGGAAATGACTGCTACCGTTGGCGAGATTGCTAAAAATGCCGAAAATGCCCGGGAAATTGTCGGCCGGGCGGTCAGCCAGGGCAAGAGTGCCGCCAGCAAAATTGATGAACTGGGAAAAGCGGCCCAGGAGATTGGCAAAGTAACGGAAACCATCAATGCAATTTCCTCCCAGACCAACCTGTTGGCTCTCAACGCCACCATTGAGGCGGCCCGGGCCGGCGAGGCCGGTAAAGGATTCGCGGTGGTGGCCCATGAGATCAAGGACCTGGCCCAGCAGACGGCGGCGGCTACCGGTGAGATTGCCGGTAAAATCAAGGGGATCCAGGATTCCACCGGGGCGACGGTGACCGAGATCAATGAGATTGCCCGGATCAACGATGAGGTGGACAGCATCGTGACGACTATTGCCACGGCGGTGGAAGAGCAGGCCTCCACTACCCAGGAAATTGCCGAGAATATTGCCCAGACCTCCTCGGGGATTACCGAGGTGAATGAAAATGTGGTCCAGACCACCGAGGTCTCGGGAACCATCGCCAAAGATATTGCCGATGTCAATGAATCAGCCGGCGAGATGAGTAATTCCAGTGCCCAGGTGCGCCAGAGCGCTGAAGAGTTAAGCCAGCTGGCGGAGAAATTGAAGGAATTGATGGGACAATTTACGGTTTGATTGTTTTTGTAAAAAGACCAATAACTCTCACGGAGACACAAAGCTTGCTATATTGTAGTAAGCCTTGCATAAAAAATAAAAAGGGAGGGCGGGGGAAATTGGAAGCGGGGTCACCGTGATTGGGGACATTCTTGAGTTTCGCGTTAAAAGCAAATTCAAGCTGTTCCTCCACTGGGCGAGCGATAGTCAAGAGTGTCCCCCCGCGAAGCACGGCGAAGCAAACGTGCAAACCAGTACGTACCGCAGGCGAAGGAAGGCGGGGAAGTGAATTAACACAAATTCGGGACCCAGGACAAAAAAATTTCACCACGGAGACACAAAGACACAGAGATGCATGAAAATGGAATAGGAACGATAATCGTCGATTGTGCCATACATTTGCATCAAGCACTGGGTCCGGGGCTCCTGGAAAGTGTCTATGAGGTTATTCTTACTGATAAACTAGAAAAAAGAGGCTTGCTGGTGGAAAGACAGGTAGTAATTCCCATTGAATTTGAAGGTATATCATTTAATGAAGGATTCCGAGCAGACTTAATTGTTGAAAAAAAGGTTATTGTTGAGTTGAAGTCGGTTGAAAAAATTAATCCATCCCATAAAAAACAATTACTTACTTATTTGAAATTAACTGGATTGAAACTGGGATATCTTTTAAACTTTGGTGATGTTCTTATGAAGAATGGCATAAGCAGAACGATTAATGGAATATTGTAAAAATTCTCTGTGCCTCTGTGTCTCCGTGAGAGAAAAATATAATAATCGAGAACTGAATTTGAAAAGGAGAAAACCCCATGTCTGGAAATAATCAGACACCGCAAACAGTGGAGGTTAAAGCTGCTGCCGCTGCTGCTGAGGATACCATCCAGCTTGCCTGTTTTGTCATCGATGAATTGCTTTGTGGTGTCGATATCAATTGGGTTCAGGAGATCAACCAAAATCTTGCCGTTACCCAGGTCCCCCTGTCGCCGGACTATGTGTTGGGGATCATGAACCTGCGCGGGCGCATCGTTACGGTGATCAATTTAGGCAAAAAAGTTGGTTTGGCTCCCTGTAAAATAGGTGACAAAAGCCGGGTGATTATTGTTGATCGTGATGATGAATATATCGGCCTGCTGGTGGATGGCATCAAGGATGTGGTGACCATTTCAGTTTCAGAGATTACACATCCTCCAGCCAATATCGATATTGATAAGGGAACCTTTTTCAGCGGCGCCTGTAAACTGGGGGATGCTCTAATCAGCATTCTGGATGTGGAGGCGGTGCTGGCCGAAGAGAAAAAAGGAGAAAAAGGGTGAACAAGATCAAAGTCTAAACTGATATTTCTGAGGTTAATGAACTGGCTTCCGGAAACAGTAACTCCAGTGCCCTAAGCCAGCTGGCTGTCAAACTGGAAGCGATGATTAATAAGTTCACCCTGTAAAACAGGCATTATGTCTTCCTATTTTATAATGGAGTAGAGGATGAATATTAAGGTTCTGGTGGTCGATGATACGATCATGTACCGGAAAATTATAGCTGACGTGTTGAAAACCATTCCCGGGGTTGAGGTGGTGGGGACGGCCAATAACGGTAAAATTGCTCTGTCCCGAATCAAATCACTGAAACCTGACCTGGTGACCCTGGATGTGGAAATGCCGGTGATGAATGGGCTTGAGACCCTGGTGGCCATCCAGCAGGAAAAGCTGGACGTGGAGTGCCTGATGTTCAGTTCACTCACCGAACGGGGCGGCGAGATAACGATGAAAGCCCTGGAGTTAGGGGCCTTCGATTTTGTCCTCAAACCTGACAAAGAAACCCCGGAAGAAAACCTGCAATATATTCAAAAGGAGCTTTCCCGGCGGTTGAAGGTTTTTGGCCAGCAGCGTCAGCTGCGCCGCCTGCTGCGGGGGAAGCGGCCGGCGGTTCCAGCACGGGAAACAGTAAGAAAACCCGAAGCTGCAAGCCAGGTTCTCCAACAGACCAAGGCCCGGGTGAAACGAACGGAAAAGTCAATAGTGGTGGCCATCGGTATCTCTACCGGGGGCCCCAACGCTTTGACTGCCATGCTGCCGTGGCTTCCCGCTGATCTGGGAGTTCCGGTGCTGATTGTCCAGCATATGCCACCGGTTTTCACTAAATCTCTGGCGACCAGCCTGGATAAAAAGTGTGCTTTGGAGGTCAAAGAGGCGGTTAATGGCGAGCTGGTGAAAAAAAATACCATATATATCGCTCCCGGCGGCAGCCAGATGAAAATCGCCAGCGGTGCCGATGTCCACAGCAAAATCATCCGGATTACTGATGAGCCGCCGGAAAATAACTGTAAACCGTCGGTGGATTATCTCTTTCGTTCAGTGGCCCGGGAGTATGGTTCCAAGGCCACCGGGGTAATTATGACTGGAATGGGGGCGGACGGTAAACTTGGCCTGCGGGAGATGAAAAGCGCCGGGGTGGTAAGTATTGCCCAGGATGCTGATACGAGTGTTGTTTACGGCATGCCAAAAGCAGTTGCGGAAGCCGGGTTGGTGGATGTGGTGATGCCCTTGGATGGTATTGCCGCTGAGATCGTTAAAACGGTATAAGGATTCAGGTGGAAGCTGAATAATGGCAAAGATAACCGCCGAAGAAATTAAACTGCTGGCCAAATATATCTATAATATTTCCGGTATTTATCTGGATCATGATAAGGGATATTTGCTGGAAGCCCGCTTAAATCCATTGCTGGCGGCTTACAAATGCCCCTCCTTCAGGGACCTTTACCACCGGGCCAGGGCCGATATCTCCAGACAGCTGGACAAAGAGGTTGTCAACGCCATTTCCACCAATGAAACCCTCTTTTTCCGCGATAATAAACCTTTTGAATTGTTGAAAAATAAAATTATTCCCGACCTGGTTGACCGACGCTCAGCTGCTGCTGGTCAGGGGAAAACCAAACTGCGGATCTGGAGTGCCGCCTGCTCCACCGGTCAGGAGGTCTACAGTATTGCCATTTCCCTGTTGGAAACCCTCGGCGATTTTCGCGATTATGAAATCTCCCTCCTGGGGACGGATATTTCCGACGAGGCGGTGGCCAAGGCCAGCTACGGCATGTATGGCAAATTTGAGATCGAGCGCGGACTATCGAAGCAAATCCTGCAGCGCTGCTTTAACCCGGCTGCCGGCGGCTGGCGGATAAAAGATAAAATTCGCTCCCTGGCCGTCTTTAAGAAATTAAACCTGATGGATTCCTATGCCGGGCTGGGAAGTTTTGACATTATCTTTTGCCGTAAT
>JAYEKE010000099.1:0-1382 GCA_034660915.1 Pseudomonadota bacterium | reverse complement strand
CTTTAACCCGGCTGCCGGCGGCTGGCGGATAAAAGATAAAATTCGCTCCCTGGCCGTCTTTAAGAAATTAAACCTGATGGATTCCTATGCCGGGCTGGGAAGTTTTGACATTATCTTTTGCCGTAATGTGGCCATTTATTTTACCGCTGCCGACAAAAGAAAACTATTCCAGAAGCTTGGTCAGGTGTTGGCCCGGGATGGCTACCTGATTATTGGTGGTTCTGAATCCTTAAGTGGCGTCGCGCCGCAGTTTCAGACCCGGAATTATCTTCAGGGGGTGTATTACCAGCTCCAGGGGGCGGAAGAAGCGATGGAAAAAGCGCGAAAGCCGGTACCGGCAGCTTCAGCCAGCCCGGCGGCAAAAAAAACGGCAGCAAAAGCACCGCCAGAGCGTAAAAAAAGCCCTCCCCGGACACCGGTTGAACCGGCCAGGCGCCCACAAACGTCCGCATCATCAGTGACCAGTCCGGCATCCGTGCCTCCAACAACAGCAAAGAAAGAGAAACCGGCGCCGGCTGCTGAAGTCAATGCGGCTTCAGGGGAGATCGTCGAAGCTCCCATGGGAATTCCCGAAATTTTACCGGATGACAGTGTTGAAACCACCGCTGCTTTTCTTGATTCCGCCGGTTCAAGCGAAGAAGCCGGTGAATCCCTGCTGGGGAATCTGCCCGCTGCCAGGCGGACTGGCGAATCCATGGTTTTTGGCCGGGAAACAGCCAATGGCGAGGAGAAAAAGACTTCCCTGCTGCAGAAAATTGCCGAGCAGAATCAGGATGGGGATGACGACCAGGAGTAAGCATTCGACTTTGTTTATAGATTGGCAAATTTTTCTTATTTCTCACAGAGACACTGAGTCACAGAGGGCAAATAACAGGGGTTCTCTGTGACTTTGCGTCTCCGTGAGAGTAATTTTGTCTTTTTTGAAAACGTGCCCGAATATTTACATTAATGCTTTAAAGTGACGATGGCTCCGCACGCGCCAGCACTTTCGGAACCATTCCGAGCGTCTGTTTACACGGTCTTTAACCGGAGGAAGACATGAGGGAAAGGTTGAAGACTGTTTTACATTGGAGGTAACGAACCGATGACAAACCACATATCCCAAGAAGAACCCCGCGAGAACCGGCGCGGTCGCAAAGAAGCGGAACTCAATCCGGTTCAGCGCCGCTTGCCGATTCCCCCGACGACCGGCATGAAACGTCACGGTCTTGCTCTGGCGGTCTTATGGACGCTGATCGTTGCCGTTTCGATGACATGGAACGGGGTCAGCCAATGGAGGGCGATGCACGAAGTGGCGGCCAACGGCACCCGGACAAACTTCTTCAAGGATGTCATCTACCGTCGGTGGAACGCAGAACTCGGGGGTGTCTATGCCGAGATAA
>JAYEKE010000098.1 GCA_034660915.1 Pseudomonadota bacterium | reverse complement strand
ATCCTTTTTGAAGCCCTGCGCTTTTTCAAAGCCATACCGGTAGCCGATTTTCTTTTTGGTCTGCACTGGAGCCCCCAAATGGCCATCCGCGCTGACCAGGTCGGCTCTTCCGGTTCTTTTGGCGCTATCCCCATATTTACCGGCACCGCCATGATTGCCGGCATCGCCATGATGGTTGCCGTCCCCCTGGGACTGATGTCCGCCATCTATCTCTCTGAATACGCCCACCGGCAGATGCGCACCATCGTCAAACCCCTGCTGGAAATACTGGCCGGCATCCCCACGGTAGTCTACGGTTTTTTTGCCGCCCTGACCGTTGCCCCGTTTATTCGTGATGCCGGTGCCCATCTGGGCCTCTCCGTGTCAACGGAAAGCGCCCTGGTGGCAGGCTTGGTGATGGGCGTAATGATTATACCCTTCATCTCATCGCTCTCCGATGATGTTATCAACGCCGTCCCCCAATCCCTGCGTGACGGTTCCTACGGCCTGGGGGCGACCAAGTCGGAAACCATCCGCAAGGTGGTGATCCCCGCCGCCCTGCCCGGCATTGTCAGCGGTATCCTGCTGGCGGTTTCCCGGGCCATTGGCGAAACCATGATCGTGGTTATGGCCGCGGGATTGAGTGCCAACCTGACAGCCAATCCCCTAAAAGCGGTAACCACGGTTACTGTCCAGATTGTCACCCTGTTGGTTGGTGACCAGGAATTTGACAGCCCTAAAACCCTGTCCGCTTTTGCCTTGGGATTAGTTCTTTTTGTGGTTACTCTCCTGCTCAACATTATTGCCCTGCAAGTGGTGAAAAAATACCGGGAGCAATATGAATAAGTTTACTAATACAGGCAATCATTCCAGCCGGGCGGAGATATACAACAAGGTCAGCGCGGGACTGGCAAAACGCTATCGGATCGAAAAATTGTTTCGCCGCCTGGGAATTGTTGCCATCACTATCAGTTTTGCTTTCCTGATCATATTATTCACTGACATCCTGGTAAAAGGAATACCGGCTTTTCGCCAGACCTGCATCCGCCTGCCCATTTATTTTGACGCCGCGCGACTGCCGGAAAATGAATTACAAACAGCTGATTACCAGGGGCTGGTCAAAGCCTCCATTCGGCAACTGTTTCCGAATGTCCATGGACGGAGACAAAAGCGACAGCTCTACCGGCTGGTCAGCACCGGGGCTTCCTACCAACTACGACGCCTGGTACTGAAAAACCCAAAGGTCATCGGCAGCACGAGGGATATATGGGTTCCCGCCGACGATGATCTTGATATGTTGATCAAAGGCGAAGTGGGCTGGAGCGTGGATGAAGGCTGTCGTCTAAGTAACCAGCAATTGGAATGGGTGAAAAAACTACAGGATGATAGCCGCATCAAGAAACAGTTCAATCGCAGTTTTTTCACCGCCGGTGATTCAAGAGACCCGGAGCTTTCCGGGATCCTGGGAGCACTGCAAGGCACCATTTTCACCCTGCTTATAACCCTGCTGCTTTCATTTCCCCTGGGAGTGACGGCTGCCGTCTACCTGGAAGAATTTGCCCCAAAAAACCGCTGGACTGATTTTATTGAAGTCAATATCAACAATCTGGCCGCGGTTCCTTCCATTATTTTCGGTCTCCTGGGACTCGGAATCTTCATCAATTTCTTCGGCCTGCCACGGTCGTCACCCCTGCTCGGCGGCCTGGTCCTGACCCTGCTGACCCTGCCCACCATTATTATTGCCAGTCGGGCAGCTTTGAAGGCGGTCCCCCCTTCCATCCGGGAAGCGGCCCTGGGTATCGGCGCCTCACCGATTCAAACAATCATGCACCATGTCCTGCCCCTGGCTCTGCCTGGAATGCTCACCGGAACCATCATCGGCATGGCCCGGGCGCTGGGGGAAACCGCCCCCCTGCTGATGATCGGCATGGTGGCTTTCATTGTTGACATCCCAAATAATTTCACTTCACCGGCAACGGTCCTGCCGGTGCAGATTTACCTCTGGGCGGATAGCGCTGAACGTTCTTTCACCTCACTGACTTCAGCCGCAATAATTGTTTTACTTATTTTTTTGATTGCCATGAACGCAACCGCGGTTATTCTGCGCAAACGCTTTGAAAAGCGCTGGTAGAAACAGTTGATAGCAGTCCAGGCGGCACAGGGCCGAATGGACTGATAATCATAAAAAAAATCATATTGATGGAGGAAAAAAATGATGAAGAAAGTTTTTATGCTGCTGGCAGCCTTGTGTTTGCTGATTCCGGCAGGAATGTCCCAGGCAGGAGCCGCACGCGATTATATTTACATCGTCGGGTCTTCAACCGTGTATCCCTTTGCCACCGTGGTAGCAGAACGGTTCGGCAAAACCACCCGGTTCAAAACTCCGAAAATCGAATCAACCGGCTCCGGCGGCGGATTGAAGCTCTTTTCCGCCGGCGTCGGTGCTCAGCATCCTGACATCACCAACGCCTCCCGGGCAATTAAAAAATCGGAATTTGAACGCTGCCAGAAGAACGGCGTCAAGGGAGTGTTGGAAATCAAAATCGGCTACGACGGCATTGTGTTGGCCAACGCAAAAAATGCCAAAACCTTTAAGATCAGTCGGCGGGATATCTTCCTGGCCCTGGCAAAAGAAGTCCCGAACCCAAACGGCAGTGAAAACGTCATTCCCAACCCTTATAAAACCTGGAAAGACGTAAACCCCAACCTGCCGGCAATTAAGATTAAAGTTCTGGGTCCACCTCCCACCTCCGGAACCCGCGATGCTTTTGCCGAACTGGCCATGCAGGGTGGCGCGAAAACCTTTGCCTGGTTGAGTAAGCTCAAAAAATCCGACAAGAAAAAATTCAAGGCCATCGCCCATACTGTCCGTGAAGACGGCGCCTACATCGAAGCCGGGGAAAATGACAACCTGATCGTCCAGAAACTTGAAGCCGATCATACGTCCATGGGAGTTTTTGGCTTCAGCTACCTGGACCAGAATAGCGATAAAATCAAGGGAGCCTTTGTGGATGGCGTCCAGCCGTCATTTGAAAACATTGCCAGTGGCAAATATCCCTTGTCCCGGCCGCTTTTCTTCTATGTCAAAAAAAAGCATGTGGGGGTTATTCCCGGTATCCAAGGCTACCTGGCTGAATTCACCAGTGAAAAAGCCTGGGGAGACGACGGCTATTTAAGTGAACGGGGACTGATTCCGATGCCGAAGGCGGAGCGGGAAAAGTATGCTCGTACCGCCAAGGATCTGGTACCGGTCATGACCATCAATGACTTTAAATAACCGTTTATTTTTTCTTAAGCAGCCAGGCTCCCAAAAAAAAAGGGGGCCTGGCAATCCTATTAATACCGGCAAAGAATCACCGAAGATCAATATCTCAACTTTCTGACTTGCGTTGCCAGGGACATAATTACCGGATGTTCG
>JAYEKE010000097.1 GCA_034660915.1 Pseudomonadota bacterium | reverse complement strand
AAATGGATCATTGCCGGTTCCGGTGGAGGTTAAATCCGGGGCGACCGGAAAACTTAGGTCATTGAACCGGTTTATGGAGATGGCCCCATCTGCGAAAATCGCAGTTCGTCTTTATCGAGGGAGTTACCTGGAACAGGAAGCGGGATCCAAAACTAAATTCCGCCTACTGAACCTACCATATTATCACGCCGCAAAAGTTCAGGAGTACATAGATTTGAACGCCCGCTCAGATATTGACCTGATGAAAAAGGGGACGGGTTTATTTTAATTCCCTGGTGGAAATAGATCCCTGTTATTTCCGTCCCACTGAAGTTGAATTTCTTTTGGGTGATCCCGGCAAGGCCAAAACCAGGCTTGGCTGGCAGCCGGAAATCTCTTTTGATGAGCTGGTTAAGGTTATGGTCCGGGAAGACCTGCAGGAAGTCCAGCGGGACCAGTTGTGTAAAATCGAAGGATTTAGAACTTTTAACAACTTTGAATAGGGACAAAGAGATATTCTCGCGCAGAGACGCAAAGGCGCAGAGAAGGAGGGGAAACAAAAACATAGGTGTCAGGTCTCAACATTTGATATTATCCAATTGTGACGGGATATACTGGTAAATTTGTTGTTATGTATTGAGAACTGGCTCTTACCGTTATGAATAAACAACATCTGGATATACTCATCCGCCTGGGTGAGGGATTTACCGTTGAATTCAAACGCTCCGGCACCTCCAACGTCGGCAGGGAGTTGTGCGCGTTTGCCAATGCTACCGGAGGAACATTGCTCATTGGCATTACTGATGATGGTGAAATATGCGGTGTGGACCATCACAACAGACTTAAATCAGTGATTCAATCAGTCGCACGAACTATTGAACCTTCACTGTTTGTTGATATTGAAAGTGTTGGAGATGTTCTGGTGGTGACAATTCCCCCTCAAAACGGAAAACCATATTCCCATAGCGGGAAATTTTACCTCAGGGAAGGCGCTTCATCGCAACAGTTGAGCCGTAATGAAATCCGTGAGTTTTTCTTTCGGGAAGGGATGATTCATTTTGATGAAATGGTTTGTGACCGTTTTTCTATGGATACCGATTTGACTGAATCTTCTTATATCCAATTCGCCCGGAAGGCGAAAATCCCTGACGATATGAATATGATTCAAGCCCTTGAAAATCTGCATCTTGTTCGAAATGGTCTTATGACTCATGCCGGCTCCTGGTTACTTGCCGCAGATATTCAGAAATTTATGGCCAGTGGTTTTGTGTCCTGCGCCTTGTTCATGGGAACCTCCAGAGTGAATATTCTGGATCGCAAGAATTTTACCGGCAATCTCCAGGATATTTTTCAGGATGTTATCACCTAGCTTTTGTCAAAATTGAATACAGAATTTATTATTACCGGGACAGGAAGGGATGAAAGACCTGAATTGCCTGCGGATGCCCTACGTGAGGCTCTGGTCAATGCACTGGTCCATCGTGATTATCGGTCTAATGCCAATGTTCAGGTACACATGTACCGTAACCGGGTAGAAATTATCAGCCCGGGAGGCTTACCAGCCGGAATGAAAGAGGAAGACATGGGGTTAAAGAGTATCCCGCGTAATCCTCTCCTGTTCAGTATGTTTTACCGCATGGATTTGGTGGAGCAGATCGGCAGCGGCATTAAGCGAATGCAACAACTTTGCCGGGACCATGGGGTACCAGAGCCAGCCTTGCATATTGAAGACAACTGGGTTACGATTATCTTCAATCGTGGTGATATCCAACCCGGAAAAGAGAGAGGTGTTACCCCCCCAGTTACCCCCCCAGTTACCCCCCCAGTTATCCCCCCCAGTTGAGCGAGTACTTTTTTCTTGTGAAAAGCCGATTGACAGGGACGAAATGCAAAAACAGCTGGGAATCAAGAATAAAAAATATTTTCGTGAATCTTATCTGAAACCTGCTTTGAAAAGCGGTTTTCTTGAAATGACTATTCCTGACAAACCAAATAGCCCTTTGCAGCAGTACCGATTAACTGAACTGGGCAGGCAATGGCTGAAAAAACAGAGAAATGGGGAATGAATCACCCACCCGTGGTGAAACCTTTGTCACCCGTAAGATTACCCGGGCGGTGGCCCGCATCAAACTTGGCCTGCAGGATAAACTATTTCTCGGTAACCTGGACGACAAACGGGATTGGGGCCACGCTAAAGATTTTGTCCGGGACATGTGGCTGATGCTGCAGCAGGAGGAAGCGGGGAAGTTGAATTTCTCCTGGGTGATCCTACTAAAGCCAAAACCAAACTCGGGTGGCAGCCGGAAATCTCTTTTGCCGAGCTGGTCAAGGTTATGGTCCGGGAAGATCTGCAGGAAGCCCAGCGGGATCAGCTGTGTAAAACAGAAGGGTTTAAAACCTATAACAACTTCGAGTAGTGACCAAGAGATATTCTCGCGCGGAGACGCAAAGGCGCAGAGAAGGCTGGAAACCAAAAGATTTAAAACTTTTAACAACTTCGAGTAATCAATTATGGAAAAGAATGCTAAAATCTATGTTGCCGGCCACCGGGGCATGGTGGGTTCGGCCATCGTCCGCCGGCTGCGAAAGGACGGCTATGATAATCTTTTGTTGAAAACCAGCGCCGAACTTGATCTTACCGATCAGCAGGCGACGGCGGCTTTTTTTGCCGCCGAACAGCCGGAATATGTCTTCCTGGCGGCGGCCAAAGTGGGTGGGATTCATGCCAACAACGAATACCCGGCGGAATTCATCTACGACAACCTGATTATTGAAGCCAACGTGATTCACCAGGCCTGGGTGGCGGGGGTGCGGCAGCTGCTTTTTCTTGGCAGTTCCTGTATCTATCCCCGGCTGGCGGAACAGCCGATGCGTGAAGACGCGCTGCTTACCGGGACGCTGGAGTCCACCAATGAACCCTATGCCATAGCCAAGATTGCCGGCATCAAACTCTGCGAGTCGTACAACCGGCAATACGGGACTGATTACCGGTCGGTCATGCCCACCAATCTTTACGGTGAAAACGATAACTTTCATGCTGTTAACAGTCATGTTATTCCGGGAATGATGCGCCGTTTTCATGAGGTGAAGATTGAAAATCGTCCACAGGTTGAGGTCTGGGGAACCGGCCGGGCCAAACGGGAATTTCTGCATGTGGACGACATGGCCGCGGCCTGTGTTCACGTTATGCGGATTGAAACGGATTTCTACCGGCAACATACGCGGCCGATGCTGTCGCATATCAATGTTGGTACCGGGCAGGATGTTACCATCCGGGAGCTGGCCGAGACCATTGCTGAAGTTGTCGGCTATGACGGGGAAATCGTCTGGAATACCACCATGCCGGACGGAACGCCGCGCAAGTTGCTGGATGTCAGTCTGTTGAAATCATTGGGTTGGGAGGCGAAGATTTCCCTGCGTGACGGCCTGGCGGCAA
>JAYEKE010000096.1 GCA_034660915.1 Pseudomonadota bacterium | reverse complement strand
CATCGCAGAAGCAGCACTCAACGATAATTTTAACTTACTTTGCCCAGTACCTCAAAAATCGATCATTAATTCTCTGGTAGCCACGTTGCTACGCATAGCAGTATAATAATTTCCGTGAAACTTCAGTCGATAAAAATAGGGGACACTTTACCGCTTTGAGTCAAACCCGGACATTCCGGAAATCAAAATTTTAGAATGGAGGAAGGGAAAATGAAAACGACGAACACCATTACATCAGTAAAAATATTTCCATTGCTTCTTGGCTTCCTGTTGGCGGGGTCATTGCTGCTTGGCGGCTGCCAGCTCAGTATGCAATCCTTTACCGCTCCTGATGCGGCTGATACCGGGACGGTCATTACCCTCAGTTTCGATGGCGAGGCCGTGGACATTGGTGACGGTGCGTCAGAACACGGCCTGGTGCTGCAGCTTCCGGGTAACTGGACGGTTCTTTCCGCCATTGCTGACGTAGGTGCGCCAATGACGATTTCCCTGACCGAAAATTCAGCTTATGAATCGCTCTATACAGCGGAAGCTGGTTGCAAGGTATGGGTTGGTACCAGCACGAATAGCGGAGAAGGGGACCGGTCAGTAACCGGGACGGTAAAGATTCTGGTTGGCGAGTTCGCCGGCTCCATCGGCGATGTCCAAAGTTTCAGCCTCAAGGCGATGGCCGGCGCCTTACGGGACGGCGCCTGGATGACCGATGATCCCGCAGGCATTTTTGACTTCGGAGTTGTCACCGAAGAGCCCTACGTTGAGGGGATCGAGGTCACCAAGGTCTTTGACGATAGCCCCCCGGCCCCGATAACCACTCTGACCGTCACCGACCTCTGCGACGGCCAGGCGCTGCTTTCCTGGTACGGCTATGATGAAGCGGGGCAGGGCGATGTGGTGCAGTACAACATTTATCAGGATACCGTATTCTTTACCGATGTCGTTGCCTTGGCTCCCGGGGCCGTGCTTCCGCCCGGAATGTTCGAGGACGTTGTTTCCCTGCCCTATGATACCGAGTATTTTTTCGCTGTCACCGCCGTCGATGAGCTTGGCAATGAAGAGCAGGAAGTGATTTCTCAAAGCATTATTCTCCGCAGCCCATGCCCGGGGGATTTTGATCAGGACCAGGATGTGGATGGCTCTGACCTCGCTGTTTTTGCTGCAGACTTCGGTCGGACGGATTGTCAATGTACAAGCAGTATGCCCTTTAGCGCCTCGTCTGCTGAAGATCCGGTTATTCAGGAGATTCAGAGTCAGCAGGACGAAATCCTCAAACTGCGGGCGGAACTCGCCGCCAGGGAGAAACGGCTTGAGGAGCTTGTGAACTCAGCCACCCGATAGCATATATTCTTCACCGGGTTGGCCGGGGTGGATTTACCGGCGCGGTCAGCCCGGTGACTTATATTGAGCGTAGTTGCTTCTTTTTCTTCTGCTGTCTGGTGCTGCGGCAGGATTTTTCAGGCGGTCAAGGTCGTTCTGTCCCTGGTCATTCGCCAGATCATGTAGCCGGCGCGATTTACTTGAGCAATATAATCAAGTAGTGCTAAAAACGCTTTGGTGCGCCATAGTACCACGATTTTACAGGGGTTTCAAAAATAAACCGTCAAAGAAAAGTTTAACTATATCAGGCTTTCCCGGTAAGTGAGCCGAAACGTTTGCTTTACAAACTGAAAAAGTCACATTACACTATGCAATTATATGTTGCGATTTGCTATTTTTTGCGCTATCATTATCTGAAATAATAGTAAAGGAGGTAACGATAATGACAACCGCGGTAAGAATTACCGACGATTTAGTTCGGGACGCAAAGATATTTAGTAAAATCGATAGCCGGTCGTTAACCGGCCAAATTGAACATTGGGCACGAATTGGAAAATGCGCTGAAGAAAATTCTGATTTAACCTATAGTCTGATCAAGGACATCCTTATCGGCCTTGCAGAGCTTGAACAAGGTGAATCCTCAGAGTATAAATTTGGATAATCGCCAATGAAAATTCTTCAGTCCAGATCATTTGAACGAAACGTTAAAAAATTCAGCAAACAAGAAAAAAAGTCGCTGGATAAACAGGTTTTTAAAATTGCCGAAAACCCATCTGTTGGAGCAGAAAAGAAAGGCGACCTCCGTGGGGTATACGTCCACAAATTCAAAATTAAAAACACTCAATACCTACTGTCCTATCGCTTTATTGAAAGTGATCTTGAATTAATAATGATTGGCCCACATGAAAATTACTATAGGGATTTAAAAAACTACCTGAAGTCAAGATAATAAAGGCGAACAATGGCATGGAGATGGACTGGAAAAGCTGGTGAAGTTCCTTGTCTTTGGCGATCATTCAACTTTCAACTTTTTGAATATAGTTTTGCGAGAACCTCGACGGTTAAACTAAGGCGAAAATCGGTGTTGAGTTTAGAGGCATAGCGTTGAAAAAAATGAAATGGATTTTCGCGATTTTCCTCTGCTGTCTGGTACTGGGAGCATGGCACGCTTCGGCCTGGGCTTTGGAGCCGGTGGTGGCGCCGGAAGTTTTAACGAAGCTTCAGGCGGCCGATCAGGTGCCCGTTCTCATCCTGTTGAAGGAAAGGGATGGTTTTCTGCCGGCGCCGGGGTGACCGTGGCGGTGATTGATACGGATCACCCCTTTTTACAAGACAGCCTGGTGTGGGAAGAGTGTTTTTTGAGTGCGGGTGGCTGTCCGGTGAGCGGCAGCGATCGGGCCAGCGGGCCGGGAAGCGCCGAAGATGATGCTTCCCACGGAACCAACGTGGCCGGGATTATCACTTCGTCGGATCCGGTCTACCAGGGGGTGGCTCCGGGGCCTCCATTTTGTCATGATCAGGGCTTTTGAACCGCTGGCCGGGAAGCCCGATTATAACCCTCCCACGGATATTACCCAGGACGGTTTGGTGAATGAAAACGACCTGCGGCTACTCTGTGATGCCTTTATGGCGGTGGAATAGAACCTTGACCTACAAACCGGTACAGTTACAGGCAAACAAAATCAAATAAACTGATAATTTTTCTTGATCTTTGGTCGATTAGTATTAGATAGTATTAAAGAACGTTGGCTATTGATGAACAAATGCGGCTATTGCCGGTCAGAGATCAACAGAAAGCCCGGAACATATGATTTTCGAGCTCGGTTTTTGAGCATCAGCACGGGAGGTAGTCATGAAAGCAGAAAAACCGGAGAAAAGGTTCATCTTTTTAGGAGGTATCCCGGTTTTTGATTACCTCATCAACCTGGATCTGGATGAAATTTCGCGGATTACCGGCAGCAAGGTGATCATCATCGATAAAAAGATCCTGCTGCCGGTGGGCACGGTTTTCAAGTGCGAGGTTACCGGCCTGCCGGAGCCGGTTTACATCAATCCCCTGGCCAACGTTGAGGTCCAGGATTTCAATGATGAACTCTACTATG
>JAYEKE010000095.1 GCA_034660915.1 Pseudomonadota bacterium | reverse complement strand
GCGATGGCAATATTCATGTGAATGTCATGCTGGACAAAAGCGATCCCCGGCAAGCCCGGATGGGTGAAAAGGCGGTAAAAGAAATTTTTGCCGCCACGATTGAATTAGGAGGCACTCTGTCGGGCGAGCATGGAATCGGCAATACCAAGGCAGCTTTTTTCCCCATGGAATGGAGCCCGGCAACCATCGCCGCCATGCAGGCGGTAAAGCGAGCTTTTGATCCCCAAAATATCCTTAATCCCGGGAAAATTTTCCCCACTTCCTGATAAAACATAAATCCATGAATACAACTATAATCCAACAAGAGCTAAGCAAATGCGTCAAGTGCGGCTCCTGCATGTCGGTGTGTCCCATCTATCGGCAAACCGGCCGCGAAGAAATGGTCGCCAGAGGTAAACTGGCCATTATCGAAAACCTGCTGCAGAAAAACGGCAACGACCAGGAGAAATTCTCGGACTTTTATCGCCAGGCGGTTGATTACTGCCTGCTCTGCCACTCCTGTGAAGTCAACTGCTCAAAGAATGTCAAGATTACCGAAATCATCAAGGCCGCCCGCCGGGAAATCATTGCGGAAACCGGCCTGCACCCGGTAAAAAAGTTTCTCTTTGCCATCCTCCCCGGCAAAAGCGGCCGGCTCAAGACCCTGGTGAAAGTCAGCTCCTGGCTGCGGCTGCTCGCCTGGCGACGACTGCCGGAGGGCAGCGGCCTGCGACGACGGTTACCCATGCCGCTCATTGATGAACGGACGGTTATTCCAAATCTGCCGAAAAAAAACCTTGATGATCAACTCAAGAAGCGACGATCAGCGCCGGGAAAACGGCCCCGACTGCTCTATTTTCCCGGCTGCGCCACCCGTTACCTGACCCCGGAAGTGGGAATGCAAACCATTATGGTCTTGGAAAAACTGGGTTTTGAATCGGTAGTACCAAAATCCTGGGCCTGCTGCGGGGCAGTCACCGAAGCCGCCGGTGACCAGAAATCGGCTGATCAGCTGCAGGAAAAAAATCTTCAGGTTATGGCGGCAGCCGACGACGATCTCACCCTGATAGTAACCGGCTGCGCCACCTGCGGCCACACCCTGAAAAGCTATCCCCTGCCTGAGGGCATAAAGGTCATGGATATCAGCGAGTTTCTCTATGAACAGCGGGAAAAACTGAGCGAGCTGCTACAAGGCAAAACCATCAAGGAAAAAATAACCTACCACGACCCCTGCCACCTGCGCAAAGGCCAGGGAATTACCGCCCAACCGCGTTGGTTACTGCGCCTCATTGCCGGCGATAATTTTGTCGAACTCCGCCATCCGGAACGCTGCTGTGGTTCCGGCGGTTCCTTCGGGGTTACTCACAAATCCCTTTCCCGGCAAATTTTAAAGGAAAAAATCGATGATCTGCAGGATTCTCAAGCCAGGATAATTGCCAGCGGCTGCCCGGGCTGTCTGATCCAGCTCAATGAAGGGATCCAAAATGCTGAGTTGGATGTGACTACAGATCACCCCATCACCCTGCTGGCTCAACTTCTTTTTTCTGATTAAACTCTTTTTTCATAACAACCCGCAATTATTACCGTTTTAACTGACCGCATATTCATTCCTGGATATTTTTTCAAATAATTCCATATTTTTTCCAATTTCCCCTTGACATACACTATATATTGTGTCTTTATGCTCTCTCATACCCTATATATTGTGTATAACAACTTTCAATAATTACAACAATTTATACAGCTCAGGAGGATTAAATGGCCAAAAAGAAACTTCCGGCTAAGGTAAAGCTGCCTGCCGGTGCAATCATTCCAAAATTTGCCGATAATGCAATAACCGTTCTTGAAAGGCGTTATCTGAAAAAAGATGATCAGGGGAAAGTTCTGGAAAAACCTGAAGATATGTTCTGGCGGGTAGCCAGGACCATCGCTGCCGGTGAACTGAATTTTGATAAAACAGCAGACGTTGAATCTCTGGCCTTTGATTTTTATCAGCTGATGGCTAACCTGGATTTTCTCCCCAACTCCCCGACCCTGATGAATGCCGGCCGTGAACTGGGACAGCTCTCCGCCTGTTTTGTCCTGCCGGTGGGTGATTCCATGGAAAGCATCTTTGAAGCGGTTAAAAATACCGCTCTTATTCATAAAAGCGGCGGCGGCACCGGTTTTTCCTTTTCCCGTATTCGACCGAAGAATGATGCCGTCCATTCAACCAGTGGCATTTCCAGTGGCCCCATTTCATTCATGACGGTTTTTGACAGCGCCACCGAAACCATTAAACAGGGAGGTACCCGGCGTGGTGCCAACATGGCCATACTCAGGGTGGACCACCCGGACATTATGGATTTCATCAAGGTCAAGGGCGACCTCTCTCTGCTGCATAATTTCAACCTTTCGGTGGGGATTACCGAAGATTTCATGAAGGCGGTGGAAACTGACAGCGATTATAACCTGGTCAATCCACGCAACGGTGACGTAGTCAAAAAACAAAACGCCCTGAAGATTTTCCGTCAACTGGTCAAACAGGCCTGGATTTCCGGTGAGCCGGGCATCGTTTTCCTGGACCGCATGAATGCCGACAACCCCACCCCGAAGGTCGGTGAAATCGAAAGCACCAATCCCTGCGGCGAGCAGCCACTACTACCTTACGAATCCTGCAACTTAGGATCCATCAACCTCTCACACATGATGGCGGATGGCAAAATCGATTATGATAAACTGGGTAAAACCGTGGATCTGGCGGTCCATTTCCTTGATAATGTAGTTGACATCAATCACTATCCCCTGCCCGAAATCGAAAAAAATACCAAGGACAACCGAAAGATCGGTTTAGGGGTCATGGGTTTTGCCGATATGCTGCTGCAACTGGAAACCCCTTATTCCTCTCCAGAGGCCAGGGAGATTGCCGGGCAGGTGATAGGTTTTATTGATCAGCGAGCCATGGAAGCGTCTATCCGCCTGGGAGAGAACCGTGGCGCTTTCCCAAACTTTCCGGAAAGTATTTACGGCCAGCAGGATCCAAATTCCCCGGTTCGCAATGCCACCAGGACCACCATTGCCCCCACCGGCACCATCAGCATTATTGCCGGCTGTTCCAGTGGAGTTGAACCGTTATTTGCGGTTGCCTTCATCCGCCGGGTCATGGATGATGATGAATTTTTCGAGGTAAACCCGATTTTTGAAAAGCTTGCCAAAACAAATGGTTTTTACAGCAAAGAGATTCTTAAAAATATCTCTTACAACGGCAGTGTCCAGGGCATTGATGAAATTCCGGCAAAATACCGGAAGATTTTTGAAACTGCCCATGATATCAGCCCTATAGATCATATCTCCATCCAGGCGGCATTTCAAAAGCACACCAATAACGCCGTCAGCAAAACCATCAATTTCTCCCATGATGCCACGGTTGAAGATGTACAGGAAGCTTTTATCCAGGCCTACAAACTGGGGTGCAAGGGGGTGACCATCTATCGTGACGGCTGCCGCGAAGATCAGGTATTGAATATCGGCAAGACGGACCGCAAACAGCCCGCGGCAACGGAAATCCCCATCAAGCGGGATCGTCCACGAAGCTTGACCGGTCAGACATTCCAGATGACCACCGGCTGCGGCCCCCTTTACGTCACCATCAATGTTGATGAACAGGGGAGACCGTTTGAGATATTCAATACCATTGGCAAAGCCGGTGGTTGCGCCGCCAGCCAGAATGAAGCTATTGGCCGACTGGTTTCCCTGGCCTGGCGCAGCGGTCTGCCGGCAGAACCGATGGTCAGGCAGTTGATTGGCATCAGTTGTCACAAACCTTTTGGTTTTGGCGACAACAAGGTGACTTCCTGCGCCGATGCCATCGCCCAGGCCATTCGTCTCCAACTGGAACGAACTAACGGCTGTCAGGATGAATCGTTAAAGGAAAACAACAATGCCTTTGGTGCCTGCCCGGAATGCGGTGGGGTTATTGAGCACGAGGGCGGCTGTTTTGTCTGCCACGCCTGCGGCTATTCGGAATGCGCCTAAATCTGCTTCGCACGGGGACAGAATTGAATTCTGGAATTACGTTAGAATTACGGGGACAGTATACTTAATTATGGCGGAATTACGGGGACAGTACTTAATTGTCCATCCACAATTAAGTATACTGTCCCCGTAATTAGGAGGCAAACATGATTCCCAATAACGCCCCGACGATAGCCCCCGACCAGGGACTTGCGGTCAGGCCTCAGGTACTGCCGGAACATTTACCGAAATAACCAATAATCCCACCGATCACCGCCCCGACAACCGCGCCGATAATATATCTCATCAACATGAGCATCACCTTATTACAATGTTTTCAGCAGCTTCAGGGCATGTTCCCGACCGCTGAATTCCTCTTTGCTGCTGACCGACTTCGCCAGCCATTCCTTAGCCTGTTCACTATCATTCAGCTTCAAAAAAGCCATCCCCAAGTGATACTGGCCTATGGGAATTTTATCCAGTTTATCTTTTACTCCCAACAGCAGGTCACGGGCCCGGGCGTATTCACCCAGTTTATAGTAAACCCAGGCGGCCGAATCAACCACCACCGGCTCCCGCGCGTAGCGCTCAATCAGCGGCGCTATCAGTTCCAGGGCCTCCTGCAGGTTTTCCGGCGTGGGATCATATTCGGCATAATAAAAAGCCAGATTGTTCGCCGCCACCATTGACTGGGGATTTTTTGTCAGAACCTGACGATAGATAGCTCCGGCCTTTTCCGGTTTCCCCTGTTTTTCATATAAAGAAGCGGTAATCATGGCCAGGCCGGGATGATTGGGATTTTTCTTTCGCAGGCCCTCGTAGCGGGCAATGGCTGCTTCCAGGGAACCTTCCAGCTGTTCCAGACGGGCCAGAGCAAAAATCGCCGGCTGATTTTCCGGATCCAGAGCCAGAGCTGTTTGCAGATGCTGCCGGGCCTTATTCAGCTGGTTGGAAATGATATAAAAACGAGCTAACAATACCTGGTACAGAGGGTTTTTCGGCCGCTTTGTCCGCTGCTGCTCAATCCTGGACAGGATCTTATCGCCGCTCTTTTTCTCCCGGAACATGATATCAACAATCTGCTCTAGGGCCGGCACCACATCAGGATTTACCGCCAGCACCTTTTCCAACTGCTCCAGGGCCAACTGATTCTTCTCCTCCTGCCGGTAGATCGACGCCAAGACCATGCCAGCCTGGAGAAAGCGGGGATTGAGCTCCAGGGTTTTTTTCAGCACGTCTTTGGCCAGATTCGGCTCCTTGTTGGCCAGGTGAACCCGCGCCAATTTCAACCGTACCTGATAATTATCCGATGTTTGGTCCAGCACCACCCGATATTCACCGGTAGCACCGGTAAAGTCCTTCTTTGCCGCCAGCATATCACCCTTCAATTCATGGGCCTTGATATCGGCCGAATTCTCACTCAAAACTTCATCCACCAGCTTGAGCGCCTCGTCCTGCTGCTGTTCCTGAAAATCAATGGCCGCCATGAACAGTTTTGCTTTCAAAAAATCAGGGCCGGTACGCACCGTATCCATATACCCGGTCAACAGTTTCACTGCCTTGTCGACCTGGCGCCGGGTGACATAATATTGGGCCAGCATTTCGCAGACATCATAATTCTGCGGTAAATCAGTACGCGCCTTTTTCAGCTCTGTCAGCATTTTTTCTTCCTGCCGTTTATCGGCATAATAGTTGACCAGCAGGAGGCGATACTCACCCAGGTCCGGATGGGCGGCAACCAGGCCAAGCAAAACATTTTCCGCCTCTTTATCCCGCCCGTGCTGATTATAAAATTTAACCAGCATCATCCTGACTTTATCCGGTTCAGGATCACCAGCAATCATGGCCTTCAACTCCTGTTCGGCAGCCTCCAGATCCTGCTGCTGCTCCAGGATACCCACCAAAAGCAGACGGGCCTGGCGATGTTTAGGGTTGAATGCAAGCAGCTGTTTCAGCAACTTTTTCGCCCCCGCAAAATCCTCGTTTTTAAGCTGCAACCGGGCCAACAGCAGGTAGGGATCGGCCAGCCGGGTATCTTTTTGCACCAGGGATTCCAGGATTTTTTTGGCTTCCACTTCCTGCTTATCGGCCAGCAGGCAGGCCGCCTTGAGATTCAGCGCCTCCTGGTTATCCGGCTCCCGGCGCAAAACCAATTCAGCTTTTTCCATGGCCTCATCCGGCTTACGCCCGAGCATCAACAGCTTGCCCAGATTGACCTGGGCTTCAAGCAGGTCGGCATTCAGCTCGACCGCTTTGTGCAAAGTTCCGTAGGCATTACGGAAATCATTCTGCTTCAGGTAGGTCATCCCCAGCATCTGGTAAGCCCTGGCAAATTTCTGGTCCACCTGGAGCGCGTTTTTAAATTCCAGGGTCGCCTTGACATAATCCCCCTGTTCATACAAAGACATCCCCCGGTTGTAGAACTTCATCTTTTTTTCTTCCGGACCACCACAGGCGGAAACCGACACCAAAAAAAACAAAAGCAGGAACACACATGATATTTTTCTCATTCAGACCACCTCTATAAATAAATTAAGCGATTAGCTATCAGCTGTAAGCATTAGTTTAATGATTACAAAACGTTTACCATTAGCAACTTCCACCCGTTGGGTGTTATATATTTTTAACATAATGTCTTGATTTTTCAAAGCTAACTACCGATAACTAAGGCGAGATTAATGCCCGCAACCCAACCATTTTTTAACCGCAAAGAGATATTTTTTTCTCACGGAGGCACAGAGATACGGAAATGTAGTTTGTTTTTCTCCGTGGCTTTGTGCCTCTGTGAGAGTTATTTTCATTTATGGATATTCGGTATTTTCAGCTATATTTTTAATTTCTTCAAACATTTACAAGGCACTTCTTCAATCTTTGCTGATAGCTGAAGGCTGTCTACCCCATGAGACCCCTTAGAGCACTTAACAACAACATTCCCCCGGTAGACGCCGCCGCCAGGTTATATTCACCCCGCAGCTCCTCCAGCAGCACTTCATAGCTGTAAAACAGAGCAATAATCTGGGAAGCCACCACTCCCATATGCCGGGCACCAATAACTTCAGTGGATAGATTGGGAACCACCAGGGCAATAAAGAGGATAAGAAAATCAAGGGGTGTACTTTTATAACCGGATCGACGGCTCAGCCGGACCACCAGCATGACAAAAAACACCATAACAGCAGAACCGGTTAAATGTATTTTTGGCAATATTTTTGCCATTCCGAGAAAAAAATTATTTTGCTGCTGGGAGCCCAGGAAAATCAGCGCCGGGGTAGTAATATAAATCGACAGTCGAATGACGGTCGCCAACAGTTTTTTCAGCAGAAACCGACTAAGCAGCAACCCGATGAGCATGCTGAATGCAGCATATCCCAACCATCGGGGAACCGCTGCCGGCAGCAGACAGGTAAGCAGCAGAACCAATGGAATCAGCAATTGCAGGCCGATAAACGACGCCTTTATAAACACCTGCTGTTCCTTTAACCGTCTCAATTTTCCCTTGATCAGTAGGTCAAAGAAACTGGCACCACGCTGAAATTTCCACTGGTAACGGCTGCTCAGATAAAAAATCAGCATCATCAGACCGGCAAAAAAGATAAAGCCGCTGAGCAACCACCAGTCGGAATAAAAACGAAAAAAATAGACGGCACTGACAAGTAAAATCTGAATAATATAAATAATCAACACCGCTTCACTGTGGTAAAATCCCAGGCGCATCATTTTATGGTGAAAGTGATTCGTATCCGCCTTGAAAGGTGACTTGCCGTGATAGATGCGACCCAGCATCACGGTCAAAGTATCAAATACGGGAAAACCCAGGAGCAGCAAAGGCAGCAAAGGACTGTAAGGAATATTTTTCTGGGTGAGTGACAAAGAGAGGGTAATGGCTAAAAAACCAAGAAACTGGCTGCCGGCGTCCCCCATGAAGACGGTAGCCGGGAAAGTATTAAAACGCAGAAAACCAAAAATCGCCCCGGCCAGGGAAGCGGTCATCAGGGCAATGACCAGATCTCCACATTGGTAGGCCAGCAAACTGATACAAGCAAAAATCAACAGGGAAATGCCGCCGGCCAGACCATCCAGCCCGTCGGCCAGGTTGATGGCGTTGGTTACCCCGACAATCACAAAAATCGTCAGGGGAACAGACAGATAGACAGGCAACAGCAGGCCGTCAGGCAGCAGGGCTCCCAGTGAAGTAATCCGCACCCCGCCATAAAGAACTACGATCAGGGCGGCAAAAAACTGGGCCGCGAATTTGGCTTTGAAGCCCAGGTTGATAACATCATCAAGAAAACCAAAGATGATAATCACCGCCGAGCTCAATAGCAGCGGCCGCAGTATGGGGTTTGACGGCACCCAGAGGATAATCGGGATCAGCGCCCCCGCAGCCATCGCCAGGCCGCCGGTTTTGGGCATCGGCTGCTGGTGTACTTTGCGGGGCTCAGGAATATCAACCGCCCGCAGTTTCACCGCCAGGTTCCGGAACAGGGGCACTAGGGCGAGAGTAATAAAAAGAGCAAGCAGTGAGGTAGAAAGAATAATCATCAGGAATCCATCAATATCATTTCCGGTGCTCCCCAAGCGCAACTGCCTGTGATCCGGGAATATATTCATCCAGCGCCGGCAGCAGCAGGCCCATAAACTTCTGCAGCCGGGCATCGGCATCTGTCACAGTTTCTCCGGCCGCAATCGGGCTTATGAGGCGCACCAGGGCTCCGTCAGTCCGCTGTTTGGTCAACGCGTCCCAGAAAGCAAAAATCTTCAGCTGGTAGGCGTTGGTTAAAATCCGCCCCCGCTGGGGAAACCAGTAATAGGTCAGCTGTTTAAAGCCGGTTTTCTGCATCAGCGCCCGGTTCACCTGGGTAAAACCACCATCATATCCCGGCACCGCAACCCTGGCTGTACCGGCTTTCCTGAAATCCCAGCCGCTGCCCGGCAAGCAAGTCGCGGGAGAGTGAATCGACTCCCCCTTGCGCTGGCTTTCATAATAGGCAACATATAAATTGATTGCCCGCCCCCGCTGATCACGGTAATCAACAATGGCATAATCACTCAGGTCAAGGGTATCGATAAATCGCGTTTCCATCGTCTGCCGCTGTCCACGCCATTCTCCCAACTCCAAAGGAAAATGACTGAATGACTGCTTCGCCGGCACTTTCTCACGGAAATCGACTCCCTGGGAAACTGCCAAGGTCAAACCCAGCAGCAAAACCGCCACTGCTAATTTCGGCCAGACCGGCAATGAACTGCCCGAAGTTTTCACTTTTACCGGCACCTGCTTAGCCGGTGGCCGGCCAAAAGGGATTTTATTCAGCAGCCACATTTCCGGCAGCAGGACTGCCAGGGCAACCATGAACGTAAACCAGCCGGCAAAATCATGCAAAAAACCTTCGGCGATCTTCGGACCGAAAGGTTCATAAAGAATACCGGTGAGCGCGATCCGCACCCCGTTGGCAAAAACAATCAGCGGAATGGTGGACAATACCAATACTAACCGTTTCCACCAGTGGGCGCGGAAAAACCAGGCCAGCAGCAATCCCAGAATAATAATGGGAAAGAGATAGCGGATACCGCTGCAGGCATCCACCACCTGCAGGCGGGTAAAACCCAGGTCGATGACATTCCCTTGCCGGTGGGCGGTCATACCGTAGAAGCGCATCAGGATAACGCCAATCTGCGACGAGATCAGCTTCAGTTTTAAAGAAAGGCGGGAAGTAAGGAAATTTGGCGGCGGAAACATGGCCAGCAGCAAAAGCAGCGGGAAGGCAATAACTTTTATTTTCCTGCCGCCCAGATGCAGCCAGCAGAGGCCAACGATCATCAGCCACAAAGAAATGAAAAGAGCGGTATATTCCCCGCCCAGCTCACCAAGCCAGAAAAAAACAATGCCGAAACTGATAAAAACCAGGCCGCTCCAGGAAGAGGAGGTCCGCACGGCGGCCAACCGCAGCCTTTGCTCCCAGATGAGATATAAAACCACTAGCGGCACCAGGTAGCAGTAGTTATAATCATCCCGCTGCCACATACGCGTAAGGTAGCCAAAGCTGGAGTAATACATCCCCGCCAGCAGGAAAATATAAACCAAAAAAAAGGGGACAGATTTATTTTTCAGGTTCATCCGCTCCCCCGGACTACTGCCCAGATTCTTTCCGCCGACTTGCCGTCCCACAGGGGCGGCACCCGGCCGCGGCGACGGTCACTAGCCAGCACCTGTTCAAAAGCGGCGAGGATATCCGACGGCCGGTTCCCGGCCAAGACGTTGCTGCCCATCTCCACGGTAATCGGCCTTTCAGTATTTTCCCGCAAGGTAATACAGGGAATCTTCAGGGCCGTAGTTTCCTCCTGCAACCCGCCGCTGTCGGTCAACACCATCACCGCGTCCCGCCACCAGAAAAGAGATTCCCGGAAACCGAGAGGCGGCAG
Organism: Pseudomonadota bacterium; assembly: GCA_034660915.1. Classification (NCBI taxonomy): domain Bacteria; kingdom Pseudomonadati; phylum Pseudomonadota; species Pseudomonadota bacterium. The sequence goes on along the minus strand of JAYEKE010000095.1, from coordinate 3,560 downwards.
CTGATGAATATCGGCAGCCAGTTCAAGGCCGAAATGATCAATCATTTTACGGGTCCGGGGATGAACTGGGAAAATAATCGGAAAAAGGGAGGAAATTTCATTCAGGGTTGAAACAATGCCGGACAGCACCTCCCGATCATCAACATTCGCCGGTCGGTGCAGGGTCAGGAAAAGATATTCACCCAGCGATTTTTTCAGGGCTCCGGTGGCAAAATCCTCCTCTCCACCAATATCAAGCAATGCCACCTGGCGCAAAAGATTGTCAATCATCACATGGCCGACCAGATGAACATTTTTCTCCGGCTTTCCCTCCCGCAGCAGGTTGTCGACCCCGCTCTGCTCCGTAACAAAAAAATAATCGCTGATGGCATCGGTCACCATACGGTTGATTTCCTCCGGCATTTCCAAATCAAAGCTTCGCAGCCCGGCTTCCACATGGGCAACCCCGATCAGCATCTTTTTGGCAACGATGCTGCAGGCCAGGGTGGAATTCACATCACCAACCACCATCACCAGGTCCGGCTCCTGATCCCGACAGACCTCCTCGAATGCCACCATGATCTTCGCCGTCTGGACGGCATGGCTCCCGGAACCGGCCTCAAGAAAAAAATCGGGCTCCGGCAACTGCAGATCAGCAAAAAAGGCCTGGGACATCTCATAATCATAATGCTGCCCAGTATGAACGATCAGGCATTCAATGTCATCCAATCCCGCAGCCGCGTGAAAAATCGGCGCAATCTTCATAAAATTGGGCCGGGCTCCGGCCACCAGCATTACCCGCACAATTATTCTCCTGCAATCAATCTGTTTACTGGTTGAATGTTTACCTTACGCTCGGCAGAAATTCAGATTTTCTTTACCTCTGATCAACCTTTTTACACCATTACGCCTTAGCATCAAAACGTCAAGGTGTTTTTCAAAAAAGTCGCAGACCACTTACCTTAAGGGAAAAACCGTATCGCGGTAGGAATGCCGGTTCCCCGACACCCCCCGCACAGATCCGTACATGAAGAATTACCTCATACGGCTCCTACCTCGGATTATGTAACGCAAAGCCGCTGATTTGGATATGGATGTTTTACCCCCAAATTAAATGGCATTAAATGGGGTCAGAGTAAAATTATTTCGCGAAATAATTTTACTCTGACCCCATTTAATGTGTGACCCCATTTAATGTGACCCCATTTAATGCGCAGACAAAAATTGATCCCGGGCAGATGGTGTGAATTGAACTATCACGAGGGAACCTTGGCCAAAAGGGAGTCGGTTGCAGCAAGAGCAAGGACAGAATCCAGATCATACCCTTCGCCTGCCTCTATATCTCTGTCGCCTTTAGCTAAAAGGCGCAGGATTTCTTTTTCATGTTCAAGCTTTTCATAGGCTTCGACACCGATAATTACCGCTGTTGCCCGCCCTCTTTGGGTGATAATTAACGGCTCGTCGTTTTTTCTTAATTGTTTAAAAAGCTTGGCCGCATTCTGCCGCAAATCACTCACCGGAATGATATTTGATAATTTTCCCATATCGTACCTCCTATTGTACTTTTAAAGATATCGTTAAAAATACTTTAGGGCAAACATTTTATTAGAAAGAAAAAGAGAGCAGCCTGTACCGCAACAACAGCCAGATAAATTTCGGCAGCGCCACCTGCCGGCGTAACCCGTACCGCGCGGGTCAGCCAGCAGATTCAGCAAATAATGAATTTTCTCCAGGTAGGCAGGCTGGAGATCCAATCGGTACAGTTTCGCATAACCACCAAGAAAAAACCCCAATCCCGACAACCATTAATGGGCAAGTTTTACACTTACGATGCGATTCAAACTTACTCCGGATTCAGCAGCCTCAACTGCAAGATGACGATGTATTTCCGGTGGAACTCTCACCATGAATTTTCCACTATATCGCCGGGTAGAGATTGCTACCGGAATCTCTTCATTATTCTGAGCCATATCCCGAATACATTCTTCAACGACAGAACGAATGCCTTTTAGTGCGTCTTCAGCAGTAGACGCAAGCCAACTGAGGCTGGGAAACTCGGCACATAAGCCGATAAATTCCTCGTCCTCCTCGGACCACATTACTCGATAAGTATATTTGTTGATTTCAAGAACCATCACTCACCTCATATTTTTCAATGGCAAGCACTACTTGCTTAACTTGACAGGGTTTAGCTTTGCCTTTGTGGTTTTGTATATGTACGCGGGGATCACCTACCCATGGAGTTTTATAAATACAGTGACTACTACCACTTTGGCGGGCTTTCCCAAAATAATGCTCACAAACCTTCTGAAGTTCAGCAAACCAAATTCCTTGGGGATTAGCTTTCATTTCCTTCAGGATTTTTACAATATCTCTCATTATTTTATAGTAGCATTATTGATACTATTGTCAAGTTAATTTTCCATTCATAACTTCTTTGTTCAACGACTATGATATATGCAGTTAGAATGCCACACGAAAAATGTTACAAATGATGATGTATCTTCTAAACAGAGTGGTCAATTTTACCTAATCACAGATGATCAATTTTCGTTTGTCACAACTATGTCCGTGTGCGTCTGTGGCAAACATCCTGCGAACAAAAAAACAAATTCTCCTTCTACAGCATAACCAGGCCGGCAAGCCACGACATGGAGTCATTGTCCGGTGCCGCCTGCCGGTCACTGAAACCTCCGGACCAGCCACAGATTTTCATGAGATGGGAAACATTGACGCCAAAACCTGACATGGAAGGCCTGGCGACATCCGGATGACGGCATGGCCCACTTCCCGACAACCGACGGCATTCCACCTGGTCATGACAAAAGATCTGCTTACAGGAACCGCCGGCAAATGCCTGCGCTCGGGTATACCCCAGGCAAACAGCTTCCCGCTCAACATGCGCAAGGAGCCCATGGAGAAACCTCATAACCTCTTCCCGTTCATCGGAGAAGAGAATGGCTGAAGGAAGATCTATTCTGACAACAATGGCGTGTTTCAATTTCTTTTGCAGTCGGCGGAATACCGGCGGACCACCTACATGGGGAGGACAGCTCGGCGACAGACCGTAGCTGCCACACCTGGGCTGGGCACAAAGCTTAGCCAGTTTATCTTCAACCAGGATATCAGCCGAAGCAATCACCCCGGCCCGGCTCGCGCCGGCAGACAAAGCCAGCTCAACCAGTTTTTCCAACTCAGAACCGGCCATCACCATTTTTCCTCTTCATTGACTCTTTCCACTCCCCGATCTTACCGTCCTCTCCCCTCACACAAACCAGGAATAGGCCAGGAACCAGACTATTTTCAGGTATTCACCGGCGATATACTTCCGGCAGCCGGCCGACTTGAGGTAGTTCAGCGACCGGTAGGATTTAAAAGAAAATGCCTCTAAAATAAAAAAATTTATTTTTAACTTAAAATATAACTACAAAATAATTATAATCTAGTGAAGCTCCACCGGCAGAGCCGGTGGCTTCGTGAGGGCCCCTGGAAGGGGCCGTTGTTTATTCGAACTCTGGTAAATTGGGCTGACGTTTATCAGAAGATTCTTGATGTCGGATATAGGCACGTATCATTTTCTC